>CAYTDH010000004.1:0-28100 GCA_964436325.1 uncultured Tangfeifania sp. | reverse complement strand
CCGATCTGGTAAGCAAGGAGTTGCAGCCTGCTGCACGGAAGCTGGCAAAGAATGCCCTGTTGTTCGAAGAATTCATTGCCGGGGAGATAGAAAAAGGCAAGATCACTTCTTCCGCTTTTACGAAAGAAAAAAAACAGGTATTGCTGCACGGACACTGCCAGCAGAAGGCTGTAGCCAGTACAACCCCTACCCGAAGGATGCTGTCTTTACCCGAGAATTATTCAGTAAAAGAGATTCCTTCCGGATGTTGCGGCATGGCCGGTTCCTTCGGATATGAAAAAGAGCATTACGAGCTCTCGATGAAAATCGGGGAAATGGTCTTATTTCCCGCCGTTCGCCAGGCGGAAGAAAAAGTAATTATTGCCGCGCCCGGCACTTCCTGCCGCCACCATATCAAGGATGGAACAGGGAAAAAAGCACTGCACCCGGTGGAAGTGTTGTGGGAAGCATTGATTTAGAAAAGATGAATGCGAACTCTTTAAAAAGCATTTAGTTTGGCAGCAGAATACTTTATCTGTCATTTACTTATTATTCTCAATAAAATTGGGCGATCACTCAGAATGAACCACATTTCTATTTTTTTGTTTGATGGATTAAACAACAAATCTATGGTTGAATTCTGGAATCAACGGTACGCCGTTGAGGAATATGTTTACGGCACGGAGCCCAATCAGTTTTTCAGCGAACAACTGAAGCACCTGCCCCCCGGAAAGATTCTTTTCCCTGCCGAGGGAGAAGGTCGCAATGCTGTTCATGCCGCCCTGCAGGGATGGGAGGTTACAGCCTTCGACGCCAGTCATGAGGCCCGGAGAAAGGCAGAAAAGCTAGCGACCCAAAAAGGAGTTACCCTGAATTACGTAACCACTGATTACGAATCAGCGGATTTTGCGCCCGAAAGCTTCGATTGCATCGTCTTGATTTTTGCCCACATGCATCCCCTGAAACGAAAGGCATACCACCGCAAACTGGCGGGTTTTTTAAAACCTCAGGGGAGCCTTATCCTGGAGGGATTTTCCAAAAAGCAGATTCAAAATAATACCGGGGGGCCCCGGAACATCGATATGCTCTTTTCCGAGGGAGAACTGCGCACAGATTTTATCAATTTCTTCTCCCTTCAGGTTGCTTCTGCAGATATTGAATTGGACGAAGGCCTGTTTCACCGGGGAACAGCGTCCGTTTTAAGGGTCGCCGCGAAAAAATAAAGGTGTTCTATACAGTTCGTTTTTCAAAAAAAGATGCCCTTATCCGGTCATGATAGGCTTCATCGGCACGGGAGCAATCTTCCTCCAATTCGTAATTCGTAATTCGTAATTCGAAATTCGTAATTCGAAATTCTCTTTCCCCTTTTCTCCTTGTCCATCAATTCAATATTCAAATTATTCCTAACCAAATTAGTTGAACACTGCCCTTGACAATGATAAAATAGATTTCCACCTGGCCTGGAATAAGATCTTGCCACCGATAAAACTTTTTATTACATTTGTCCGGAATTTTTTAAACCTAAACCAATTGAGTAGAATTATATTATTCACCGTTTTCCTGTTTTTCTGTTTTCCGGCATTCACGCAACCAGTTGTTGATGCTGTCCGTATCGATACACCTCCCGTAATTGACGGTCATGTTGCTGAAGAAGTGTGGGAAAAAGCCTTTCTGGTAGATAAACTTTACCAGCGCGAGCCCAATGAAGGCGCCCCTGTTTCGGAGCGCACCGAATTTCTGGTGTGTTATGATGCTCATTACCTCTATTTTGGAATAAAATGCTGGGATGACCCGGAAAAAATCACTGCCAAAGAGATGGCGCGGGATGTAAGTCTCGGGAATGACGACCGCATCCAAATCATTCTGGACACCTATCTGGACAACCGGAACGGATACTGGTTTCAAATTGGTCCGCGCGGATCGATTGGCGATGCCCTGGTGAGTGAAAACGGGGCCGCCTTCAATAAACAATGGGACGGATTATGGTCGGGAAAAGCCCGCATTACAGGTTACGGCTGGGAAGCAGAAATGGCCATCCCCTTTAAAACGCTGGGATTTAATGAGGACAATAACCAGTGGGGGATAAAATTCATCCGGCATATCGTGAATAAACTGGAATCATCCTACTGGCCGGAAGCCAATCTGAACACCCACCGTTTTCAGGTCTCCGATGCCGGCATCCTCGACGGCATAGAAAACATCACCCAGGGAATCGGGCTGGACATTTCCCCCTACCTGGTTACCGGACTGGATACCAAACGTTCGGAAAAGAATGACAAAAAACTGACCGGAGGTGTAGACCTGTTTTACCAGATAACGCCCAGTCTGAAATCTTCCCTGACCATCAACACCGATTTTGCAGAAACCGAAGTAGATGATCGTCAAATCAACCTGACCCGTTTCAGCCTGCATTTTCCGGAAAAGCGCGATTTTTTCCTTAACGGGGCCAATTATTTTCAGTTTGGCATCGAAGGTGACGACCAAAGCCCTGTCTCCAAACGAATCATCCCTTTCTTCTCACGCAGGATGGGGCTCGACGAAAACGGAGCGCCCATACCTATCAATTACGGGGCCAAGCTTGCCGGCCAGATCAAAAAATGGAACATTGGGATGATGCATATCAATGATAACCGTGAAGCAGGCATCAACAATTTCAGCGTAGCGCGGATTACGCGTAACCTGGGAAAACAATCGTCAGTAGGCATTATCGGCACATACGGCAATGCCCTGATCGATGCCCCCAATTACCTGGCAGGTGCCGATCTGAAACTGTCCACATCCACCTTTCAGCAAAACAAAAATGCCTCCCTCTTCTTTTTTGGCCTTCAATCCAACACAGAAAAAATGGAGGGAGACGATCAGGCCTGGGGAGCCCAGTTTGCTTATCCCAATGACCTGGTGGATGCAAGGCTTGGATACCATCAAATCGGAAAAAATTTCGTAGCTGGCATGGGTTTCGTTCCACGCACAAATATCGAGGAAGTATATGGGGAGTTTGAATTTGGGCCAAGGCCCAATAAATGGGGCATCATGCAACTGGAATTCGGAGGGGCTTTCAATAGCATCCAAAACCTGGAAACACAGAATACCGAAACCCAGGAAATCCGTTTACAACCCCTCGACATTCGTTTTCTTTCGGGTGAAGAAATCGGTTATTCCCTCATCCACCAACAGGAATTCCTGACAAAAGATTTTAATATCTTTGGAGATTTTGTTATTCCCCAAAGAGGATACACCTGGTGGCGCCATGAATTTGAACTGGAAACCAAAGGGGCACGGAATATCTGGGGAGAGGCGGCTTACAGTATGGGTGACTTCTATAACGGCCAAAGAGAAGACCTCGATATAATGATAAACTGGAAAGTAGCGGTACCGTTCTTTTTGGGAGGCCGGTTTGTGCAAAACCACGTCACCCTGCCTGAAGGAGAATTTACAGCTCAGATTTACCAGTTAAACGGAAATATACTGTTCAGTCCAGATATCACACTTTACAACTTTGTCCAGTATGACAATGCAAGCAAAAATGCCGGCTGGCAGTCACGGTTTCAATGGATATTAAAGCCGGGCAATGAAATCATCCTGGCCTGGAATGCAGGATTCCAAAAGCCTGACAATCAATTTTTCCTGCAAGAAAGCTCATTGCGATTGAAATTAAAATACAACATTCGCTTTTAATAAACCGGTTGATTTTATGTAAAACAAGATGGGCCCATTCTTTAAAAGCCAAAACCAATAAGAAAGAGGCCAATTCATAACCTTTTCTTAAGGATAGCGTAAAAACAGAAAACATTTCAGAGCGAATTGAAACCACACATATTTAGAAGTTTAAACCAATTATTTGGGAAATTGATGGATAAGCGTTAAATTGATGTTTTAAAAAAGAGGCGAAAACAAAAAAACAGGATTTAGTCTTTGGTTTCTGGTAAGTATTTGCTATAATTGCACCCGAATTTCATTAATTCTCGTCTCCACATTATTTGTTCCAAATAATATATCAAAACAATTTATAAAAAGGACCAGAGAATAATATTATTAAACAATGTACGACATTTTAGAACTGAACAAAAAACTCGTTCCGGAGTTGCGCGAAATTGCAAAAGGATTGCAGATTAAGCGCGTTGAATCATACAAAAAACAAGATCTAATCTATAAGATTTTAGACACCCAGGCGGTCCAGGAAGCTGAGAAAAAGGAAAAGAAACCCTCTTCCAAAGAGCAGAACAAAGAAGAACGTTCCAGGAAAGGATTTCTGCGTAAGAAACAGCAAGATCCCCCTTCCCCTTCCAAAGAGGAAAACCAGAAAGAGGAGACCAAGCGCAAGGGGAGACGCCCTCGTCGCGACAAGGTTGAACCTGTTTTAAAGCGTCAGCGTGAGGAGTCATCTGCTCCCGCAAAAGGTTCCAATGAAAAAACCAATGAAAGCAGTACTGTTCAATCGAGGCAAGAGCAAATCAAAGCCATCATTCAGGGTTTCAATCTTGAAAAGTCCAAGAATCCGGAAGAAGCAGCCAAGAAAAAATTAAAAGAGCAGGACCATAAGAAGCAACAAAAAGCTGCTGAAGGTGAGAAAAAGCAGATAAAACTTTCGAAGGATAAACCATCGGAGGAAGAGAAAGAAACTGCTGCACCAGCTGAAACACCAAAAGCAGAATCCCAGGGAAAACCTGCAAAGGCTGAGGAGGTTCATGAGGGAGAAAAAAAGAAGCATTCCAAAAAAGAGCACCGTGAGCAGAAAAAAAACCAAAACGGGAACAAATTTTTTGAGTTTGAAGGCATTGTAGTCAATACAGGAGTATTGGAAATTCTACAGGACGGATATGGATTTTTGCGTTCGTCGGACTACAACTACCTGAATTCCCCTGATGATATTTATGTTTCCCAATCACAAATCAAACTTTTTGGATTAAAAACAGGGGATACAGTCCAAGGAACCATCCGCCCTCCAAAGGAAGGGGAAAAATATTTCCCATTGATTAAGGTGCTTGAAATAAATGGAAGGACACCTCAGTTTATTCGCGATCGTGTACCGTTCGATCACTTAACACCTCTTTTCCCCGAAAAGAAATTTGCACTTACCGGAAGCGGACACGATAATATTTCCACCCGCATTGTGGACATGTTTGCTCCCATTGGCAAAGGCCAGCGTGGATTGATTGTCGCCCAGCCCAAAACCGGAAAAACAGTCTTATTGAAAGAAGTGGCCAATGCCATCGCAGCGAATCATCCCGAAGTTTATATGATTGTTCTGCTCATTGACGAACGCCCCGAGGAAGTTACCGACATGGCCCGTAGTGTAAACGCCGAAGTTGTGGCCTCCACTTTTGATGAGCCCGCCGACAAACATGTTAAGGTTGCCAATATCGTTTTGGAAAAAGCCAAAAGGATGGTGGAGTGCGGACATGATGTGGTCATCCTGCTGGACTCCATTACCCGGCTGGCAAGAGCCTACAATACCGTTCAGCCTGCTTCAGGAAAAGTATTGTCAGGCGGAGTTGACGCCAATGCCCTGCATAAACCCAAGCGGTTTTTCGGCGCAGCCCGGAATATTGAAGAAGGGGGTTCATTAACTATCCTGGCCACTGCCCTCACCGAAACAGGCTCCAAGATGGACGATGTTATTTTTGAAGAGTTCAAAGGTACCGGAAACATGGAACTGCAACTTGACCGGAAATTATCCAATAAACGAATATTCCCCTCTGTGGACATTCCGGCTTCCAGTACACGACGTGAAGACCTGCTTATCCACAAAGAAATCCTTGACAAACTGTGGATCCTTCGGAATTATTTGGGCGATATGAACTCACTTGAAGCCATGGAATTCATGAAGACACGCCTTATGCGGTCCAATTCTATAGCCGAATTCCTGGCTTCCATGAATGACGGATAAAATATTTCTGCCCGTTTTTACCTATAAGCAGGTCCTTATGACCTGCTTTTTTTATTTTTAACAAATCTAAATTGCACAAAATTCTTCATTTTGGCATCTGCACATTACAATTCCGGTCAAAAACTGTTATTTTTACCAAAAAATTAAGGATTGGAATTTTTTCATCACACACATACCACATTGCTTAAAAGCAACTCCCTTACTTTAAAGAGGGAACTTCAGAAAAGCATCGACTGGTCGGACCATTTAATTTGCATCAAAGGTTTCCGGGGTGTTGGGAAAACCACTTTTCTTCTCGATTACCTCAGGAAGAATTTCCCGGATGACCGGACCGTTTTGTATGTCAACCTGAACAATTTCTATTTCACCAAACGGACCATTATTTCTTTTGCTGATGAATTCGTCAAAAAGGGCGGGCGCATTCTTTTGCTGGATCAGATTCAAAAATACCCCGATTGGTCGAAGGAATTGCGCAGGTGCATGGAAGAGCTCCCTGACTTAAAAATAATTTTTTCCTCTTCTCCTGTGTTGCGCATTACCGAAGGGAATTCAGACTTACAGGGCATTGCAAAAGTTTATCATCTCGAAGGGCTTTCATTTCGGGAGTACCTTAACCATATCACCGGGAATACTTTCAGCGTCTATTCCTTCGAAGAGATACTCCGCAATCATGAAAGCATAGCCAAAGAAATCACTACAAAGATCAGACCCCTGGCCCATTTTACGGATTACCTGAAGAATGGTTTTTTCCCCTACTTTTCTGAGAATCCGAATTTTTACACCAACCGGCTTTTGAAACATATCAATCTGGCTCTGGAGATTGATGTTCCATATATCAACCAAATCGAACTCAAATACCTTTCAAAACTCAGAAAGCTGTTGCATATCATAGCTTCGGAGACCCCTTTTTCCCCAAATGTAAGTAAATTGGCCGCGGCGATAGAGACATCGAGAGCAACAGTGATGAATTACCTGCGTTACCTGAAAAACGCCAAACTAATTCAGTTGCTATACGCAAACAGTGATGAGGATGAAATGAAAAAACCAGATAAAATATATATGCAAAACACCAATTTATTGTATGCGATTGCTCCAACCAATACCGAAAAAATGAATCTTCGGCACACCTTTTTTTACAACCAGGTGGGCTACAAGATTCCGGTAAAAAGTTCAGAGAAAGCAGACTTTTTGGTAGATGAGCAGTACCACTTTCATGTTGGAGGACATAAAACGATTCCGGAAAAAGGATTATTTGCGGCGTGCGACATGATTGAAACCGGGCAAAACAATAAAATTCCCCTTTGGCTTTTTGGATTTTTATATTAAAACAGAGATAATTGATTTAAGAATTAAATATTTTTAGAATAAAAACAGAATTACAATGGCAAAACAAAAAAAATTCATCACATGTGACGGGAATTACGCGGCGTCGTATATGAGTTACATGTTTAGTGAAGTAGCGTGTATCTATCCCATTACCCCATCGTCGACCATGGCCGAATATGTTGACGAATGGGCTGCAAACGGAAAGAAGAATATGTTTGACCGGCCGGTTCGCCTTGCTGAGATGCAAAGTGAAGGAGGGGCCTCGGGAGCTGTTCACGGAGCAGCGCAGTCTGGTGCCCTTACCAGCACCTACACTGCTTCGCAGGGTCTCCTGCTGATGATTCCGAATATGTATAAAATGGCGGGTGAATTATTGCCCACTGTATTCCACGTAAGCGCACGTGCATTAGCAGGCCATGCCTTATCCATTTTTGGAGACCACAGCGATATTTATGCTGCCCGTCAAACCGGTTTTGCTATGATTGCATCGGGGTCGGTTCAGGAAGAAATGGACCTTGCCGGTGTAGCTCACCTGGCAACCATTAAATCACGGGTACCCTTCCTGGCCTTTTTCGATGGGTTCCGCACCTCGCACGAGGTACAAAAGATTGAAGCCATTGACATGGAAGACATGAAACCCTTGGTTGACATGAAAGCTGTACAGGAATTCCGCGACCGTGCTCTGAACCCGGAACATCCGGTAACCCGTGGTACAGCCCAAAATCCCGATATCTTCTTTCAGGCCAAGGAATCATCTAACAAATTTTATGATGCCGTTCCCGACATCGTGGCCCATTATATGAAAGAAATCAGCAAACTAACAGGACGCGAATACAGGCCCTTCAGCTATTATGGCGACCCGGAAGCTGAAAACATCATCATGGCCATGGGATCGGTTACCGAGACTATCCGCGAAACCATCGATTACCTGAATGGTCAGGGAAAAAAAGTAGGGATGATTGCTGTTCATCTTTTCCGGCCGTTTTCAATGAAATATTTCATAGACGCACTGCCCAAAACGGTTAAACGCATTGCTGTTCTCGACAGGGCCAAAGAACCAGGAGCTGCCGGCGAACCCCTCTTCCTCGATGTGAAAGGCACCTTTTACGGTAAAGAAAATGCGCCTGTTGTCATTGGCGGACGCTACGGACTGGGGTCTAAAGACACCACTCCGTCGCAAATTCTTGCGGTTTATGAAAACCTCGAAATGAATGAACCCAAAGATGACTTCACCATCGGTATTGTGGATGATGTAACATTCAAATCGTTGCCGCAAAAAGAGGAGATCGACATGACTCCCAAAGGAACTTACCAGGCCAAATTTTATGGATTGGGTTCCGATGGTACGGTTGGAGCCAACAAAAACTCCATCAAAATTATCGGGGATGCCACCGATAAATCATGCCAGGGCTATTTCCAATACGACTCAAAAAAATCGGGTGGATTCACCTGTTCGCACCTCCGCTTTGGCGAAAAAACCATACGCTCTACCTACCTGGTTACCACGCCCGACTTTGTGGCCTGCCACGTACCGGCATACATCAACATGTACGATGTGTTGAAAGGCTTGAAAAAAGGTGGTTCCTTCCTGTTAAACTCTATTTGGGATGAGGAAGAAACAAAAAAACGCCTGCCCGACCATATGAAAAAATACCTGGCCGAATATGACATCAATTTCTATATTATTAATGGCACCAAGCTGGGTGAAGAAATTGGTTTGGGCACCCGCACCAATACCATTATGCAATCGGCTTTCTTTAAAATCACCGAAGTTATTCCTTTTGAAATGGCGGTAGATGAAATGAAAAAAGCCATTGTGAAATCGTATGGAAAAAAAGGTGAACAGGTTGTCAACATGAATTTTGCTGCTGTTGAGGCAGGCGGAATGAATGTACATAAAGTTGCAATTCCGGAAGAATGGAAAAAAATAGAAGTAAAAGACACCAACGGAACTTCTGACCGCCCGGAATACATTGTGAAAATGGTGGATACCATCAACAATCAAAAAGGCGACGACCTTCCTGTTTCTTCCTTTGTGGGAGCTGAGGACGGAACCTTCGAGGCAGGTACAGCCGCATACGAAAAGCGGGGCATCGCCGTCAATGTTCCGGAATGGCAACCAGAACATTGTATCCAGTGCAACCAGTGTGCTTACGTTTGTCCGCATTCATGCATCCGTCCGTTCCTCCTTACCGAAGAAGAGGCAGAGAATGCCCCTGAAGGCACTGAAACCCGTGTTGCCACACCTTCCAAAATGTTCAACGGATTGCATTTCCGCATCCAGGTAAGTGTGCTTGACTGCACGGGCTGTGGCAACTGCGAAGATGTTTGCCCGTCAAAGACCAAGGCATTGATCATGAAACCACTGGATACACAGCGTAATGAAATTGAACGCTGGGATTACATGGTCGACAAGGTATCTCTCAAAGAGAAAGTGGTTGACAAAACCAAATCGGTGAAAAATTCACAGTTTGCACAACCGCTTTTCGAATTTTCCGGAGCTTGCGCCGGATGCGGGGAAACACCGTACATTAAACTCATCACGCAGCTATTCGGTGAACGGATGATGATATCCAATGCCACCGGTTGTTCCTCCATCTTTGGAGGCTCGGCTCCTTCCACTCCCTATTGTAAGCATACCGACTCAGGGCATGGTCCTGCCTGGGCCAACTCCCTGTTTGAGGACAATGCCGAATATGGATTCGGATTTGCAGAAGGCGTTTCGGCTCAGCGAAACCGTATTGCAGATATTATGTCGCAGGCGGTGAATAATGGTGCCTCTGATGAAGAGAAAGAAGCATTCAACGAATGGCTCGGGAATAAAGACAATGCCGATGGCTCGGTAAAAGCATCGGAAAAGGTATTGGAAGTCATTGGTGAAAGCAGCAGCGATTATGCGAAAGAAATAACCAAACTCAGGCAGTACCTGGTGAAAAAATCCATTTGGGTTTTCGGCGGTGACGGCTGGGCCTATGACATTGGATTCGGGGGACTCGATCATGTGCTGGCCAGCGGAGAGGATGTAAACGTGCTTGTGCTCGACACCGAGGTGTATTCCAACACAGGAGGTCAGTCCTCCAAATCTACCCCTGTAGGAGCTGTGGCCAAATTTGCCGCTTCAGGTAAAAAAATCCGCAAAAAAGACCTGGGAGCAATGCTCATGACCTATGGGTATATTTACATTGCCCAGGTTGCCATGGGAGCCAGCCAGACCCAATACCTGAAAGCAGTGAAAGAAGCAGAAGCCTACCCGGGACCGTCTATCATCATTGCTTATGCACCATGTATTAACCACGGACTGCGGGCTAGTATGGGAAAAACCCAGGAAGAAGAAAAGATTGCCGTGAAATCAGGGTACTGGACCCTGTTCCGCTATAATCCGCTTCTGGAACAACAAGGGAAAAATCCATTCCAACTCGATTCAAAGGAACCCGACTGGAGTAAATTCCAGGACTTCCTGAATGGTGAGGTGCGGTATACTTCCCTCAAAAAATCATTCCCAAAAGTGGCAGATGAACTGTTTACTTCCGCTGAAGAAAATGCCAAATGGCGCTACAACGCTTATAAACGTTATGCTGCCATGGACTTTTCCAATGAAGAAAAGGAAGATTAGCATAAAACATCAAAAGACAGAAAAAACCGTTTCACCGAAAGGTGGAGCGGTTTTTTTATTTTTTAAATACTCACTCCTCCCTTTTTGCCTCATTCCAAAATTTGTCCATCTCCGCCAAACTCATCTCATGAAGGTTTTTACCTTTCATCAGCGTCTGGCTTTCAAGGTAGTTAAACCTTTTCATAAACTTCAGGTTCGTTCGCTCGAGTGCTGCTTCGGGATCTACGCCATACAAGCGGGCAGCATTAACCATTGCAAAAAACAGATCGCCAAACTCGGCTTCTATTTTATCGTTATCTACCTGCTCAATTTCGTGGCTCAGTTCATCCACTTCTTCTTTCACTTTATCCCATACCTGCTCTTTGTATTCCCAGTCGAACCCCACACCACTGGCTTTTTCCTGTATTCGGTTGGCTTTTACCAGGGCGGGCATGGCAACCGGCACTCCTTCCAGTACACGTTTATTCCCTCCCTTTTCTTTCAACTTTAAAGCTTCCCAGTTTTCTTCCACCTGCCGGGCAGACTGACCTACATTCACTTCTCCAAAAACATGGGGATGGCGGTAAACCAGTTTTTTATTGATCCCCTCAAGAACATCCCCCATGTCAAAGGCCCTTTTCTCGGAACCGATTTTAGCATAGAAAACGATGTGAAGCATTAAATCGCCCAGCTCCTTCTTCAACTCATCCAAATCGTCCTTCAGAATGGCATCTCCCAATTCGTAAGTTTCTTCGATGGTCAGTTTTCGCAGCGATTCGAGGGTCTGCTTCCGGTCCCACGGACACTTTTCCCGAAGTTCATCCATAATTTCGAGGAGTTCAGCAAATTTTTCAAGTTCTTTTGACATGGAATATGATTTTTATAATACCCCGAAAATAAGGAATCTTTAAAATAAGACAGGAAATTTAACAGAATAAGTTGCGGGGATTCTAAAATGAATTTATTTTGTAATTTTGAATAGACAAAATCAAAAATTAACTGCTTGGAGAAACAAATTTATCTGGAAGGGGTAGACCCCCTGGAATTTTTTGGGATCAACAATGCGAAGATAAACCTTATAAAAACATTGTTCCCAAAGATTAAGATCACACCAAGGGGAAACTCCCTCTATGTTCAGGGAGAAGAGAAGGAGATTAAAAATTTTGAAAATAAATTTGCCCTTATCCTCGACCACTACTTCCAATTCAATGTCCTGGATGAAGAAGCCATTCTCCAAATCATGTCAACGGGCATTTCTTCGATGGAAGAAAAAAGGATTGGGAAGGAAGACATTATTGTTTTCGGGAATAGTGGCAAACCCATCAGGGCGAGAACCCCCAATCAACGCCGGTTAACCGCGGAATCTTTAAAAAATGATTTAATCTTTGCCATTGGTCCGGCCGGAACAGGAAAAACCTATACCGCCATTGCCCTTGCGGTGAAAGCGCTAAAAAACAGGGAAATCAAAAAAATTATCCTTAGTCGTCCGGCAGTGGAAGCAGGTGAAAATCTGGGTTTTCTGCCGGGTGATCTGAAAGAAAAGATCGACCCCTACCTTCAGCCCCTATACGATGGATTGCAGGACATGATTCCCCCGCGAAAGCTGGAAGATTTTATGCGTGACGACATTATCCAGATTGCCCCACTCGCATTTATGCGGGGCCGCACGCTGAGCGATGCTTTTGTGATCCTTGATGAAGCGCAAAATACCACCATCAACCAGTTGAAAATGTTTCTGACCAGGATGGGGCTCAACGCAAAATTCATTATTACCGGGGATATCACCCAGATTGACCTGCCACGCCCCAAAAACTCTGGTCTTTTGTTTGCACTGAAAATTTTAAAAAACATTCCTTCGATTTCAGTTGTTGAATTCAACAAAAAAGACATTGTGCGTCATCCGCTGGTGCGCGACATTGTAGAAGCTTACGATAAACATGCCGAAGAAAAAGCGATAGCCCAGGAAGCAGGTGAAAAAACCAAAAAATCCAGGTCATCCTTTAATCCGGGGCGCACGGAATGATTATTCATCAGAAAAACATAAATTACAATAAAAATGAGAAAAGCATTAACAAAAACCGACTATCATTTTCCGCATCAAAAAAATGTTTATCATGGTAAAGTGCGCGACGTCTATAACGTAGATAACGATTTGTTGGTCATGGTTGTAACCGATCGTATTTCAGCATTTGACGTTGTTTTACCCAAGGGCATCCCTTACAAAGGACAGGTTTTAAACCAGATTGCCGAAAAGTTCCTGGATGCTACGGCGGATATCGTGCCCAACTGGAAAATCGATTCGCCTGATCCCAATGTTACGATTGGCCATATGTGCGAACCATACAAAGTAGAGATGGTTATCAGGGGGTATCTTACCGGGCATGCCTGGAGAGAATACCGCGATGGAAAAAGGGAGTTGTGCGGTGTGCCGCTGCCCGACGGAATGGTGGAAAACCAAAAATTCGCTGAGCCCATAATCACACCTACAACAAAAGCAGAACATGGCCATGATGAAGACATTTCACGCGATGAGATCACTTCACAGGGACTGGTAGATAAAAAAGAATATGAAATGCTTGAAAACTACACACGAATGCTCTTTCAACGGGGTACAGAGATGGCTGCTGAAAAAGGCTTGATTTTGGTCGATACCAAATATGAATTCGGAAAGAAAGACGAAAAAATTTACCTCATCGATGAAATCCATACCCCCGATTCATCGCGCTATTTTTATGCCGATGGTTATGAAAAACGTTTGGCTGCCGGTGAAAAACAAAAACAGCTCTCCAAAGAGTTTGTCAGGCAATGGCTCATCGATAAAGGATTCCAGGGGAAAGAGGGACAACAAATTCCCGAAATGACCGAAGAATTCGTTTCCTCCGTTTCGGAGCGCTACATCGAACTTTATGAAAACATTACCGGCGACAAATTTAAAAAGTCCGACACCTCCAGGATCAATTCCCGGATTGAAATCGGAGTGACTGAATTTTTAACGGGAAAAGTGTAGTGTTCAAATGAAAACCAACTTACTCATCGCTGTTCTTTTGTTGGGATTAGTACCGTTTAATTTGTTTTCCCAGGACACTTACACCCTTGTTGAAGAAGGGCAGGATGCTCCTGATTTTGAAATAAAAATGGAAGACGGTACCAAAAAAAGCCTCTCCGACTTGAAGGAAAAGGTAATCTGGATCAATTTTTTTGCGACCTGGTGTCCGCCCTGCCGGAAAGAACTGCCGCATTTAGAAAAAGATGTGGTTCAAAAATTCCAAAACCATCACGATTTTGAATTGCTGGTCATTGGGCGGGAGCACAACTGGCAGGAAATAAACCAATTTAAAGCAGAAAACGGTTATCAACTCCCTTTTTATCCTGATCCCGAAAGAGCGATTTTTTCCAAATATGCCCGGCAAAATATTCCCAGGAATTTTATCATCGGCAAAGACGGCAAAATTAAGGTCTCTTCCACGGGTTTCACGGAGGATGAATTCCAAAAATTGGTGAAAAAAACCGAAGAACTCTTATCCTCCCCATAAAACAAAAAATTCAATTTGAATAATTTTTGGCAACAAATAAACGGTCCGGCTTTCTCCCTTGCTCCCATGGAAGATGTCACCGACACGGTTTTCAGGGAAGTTGTGCTGGGGATGGCATCTCCCGGAAAGTTGCATGTGGTTTTTACGGAATTTACCTCGGTAGAGGGCATGAATCACCCCAAAGGCCGTGAAAGGGTTTCGGAAAGGCTGATTGTCAATGGCGCTGAAAAGTCCCTTCTCCGGAAAAAAGGGGTTAAGCTGGTAGCCCAAATCTGGGGGCGATCACCGGAAATATTCCACAAAATCGCCCGGCACATTACCGAAAACTATTCATTCGACGGTCTGGACATCAACATGGGCTGTCCGGTAAAAAAGGTGATAAAAACCGGAGCCTGCAGCGCACTTATCGGGGAGCCCCAACTGGCAAAAGAAATCATCAGGGCTACCCGGGAAGGCACATCCCTGCCTGTAAGTGTAAAAACGCGTACCGGCATCAAAGAACACCAGACGGAGGAGTGGATCGAACACCTTCTGGAAGCCGATCCTGCTGCCGTTATTCTGCATGGCCGAACCCAGCGCATGCAATCCGAAGGTTCCGCCAACTGGGACGAGATCGCCAAAGCAGTTCGTACCAGAAACGACATGAAACCGCATATCCCTTTGCATGGCAACGGCGATGTTTTTTCATACGAAGATGGTCTGGAAAAAATTCAAATAACCGGAGCTGACGGGGTTATGATTGGCCGGGGGATTTTTCACAACCCCTGGTTTTTTAACCCCGGTAAAAAATGGATTAACCAGGAAGAAAGGATTGAAAGACTCCTGCAGCATACCCGGCTATTCGAAAAAACCTGGGGTGGAATCAAAAACTTCAATATCCTGAAACGGTTTTATAAAATTTATCTCAATAATTTCCCCGGAGCGGCTAAGATGAGGGCAGATCTGATGGAAGCCAAAAACTACCGGGATGTATATTCCTATTTCAAAAATTAGTTATTGTACCAACGAAGGGGAAATGCCTTAATCGCCTATCAATTAAAAACAAAACCCCCGGAACTCATGGCTTCTTTGTCTTCTGAATAAAAACAGGAAGGACCACCATTCCGGAGGCGGAGAGAACTCTATCGTTTTTTAATGGAATGCAACCTTGATGGAAGAAGCCAGTTTTTCGGTTTCTTGCTCAATATAGGTTTTAAATCCTTCTTCGGTTTTCCACTGGTCTTTATCCAACCCCCAGACAGCAAAGAAATAATGCTTAGCAGGCTGACCACTTTGGCAATGCTGACCAATATAATAAGTTTCCGAAATAATGTTGCTGAATCCTTTTTCTACGACGGTTTCATATCCCCGTTTAAAAAAGTTGATGTCGGTTGTTCTTCCTATTTTTCCTGCTTCGTTTGCAGGAAGGACTACAGCCATTCCCAGTTCATCATTATTCAGGGACTGAACACCATGGGTTCCGATACACTGGAATCCATTGGGTTGAAACTCAAAGGGTGGCCTTTTTAAATGACTGGTTACGATTCCGGTCACAATTTGAGAAGCGGGCGGGCATCTGGTAACCGTTACATCCGATTCAAACCAGTATTTCCCTGGGTAGATCGAAATTCGCTCAACGGCTTCGAGCATTTCCCCGTCAACATCCCAGCCTTCGTAGCGCAACTCAAAAACAGATCGCACCGGTCCTTCTGTCAGTTTATGGTATTCATAAACCTCTGTTGAGCCCAGGCGGAACAGCGAGTCATCTTTCAGCAGTGCTATCCCACCGGCACCCAGCGAACTACCACAGTGCAGCACATCCATTCCCCAGTCGGCAAGCTCGTGATAACTTCCCAATTCAGGAGTATGAATTTTGTCAATAATCATTTGAGGCTCGCGTTTCCCAAAAAGGTCCTTGACATTGCGGCAATCGAAATAATTCCGGAAGCCGATCTTGTCATTTTCCCAGTTAACACTCTCCCCTTGTGCGATAATTTCAAACCCATCGTCACAGGGCAGGGCTTCATAATGGTCGACCTCTTTAAAAGACCCATCCTCCTGTTCAATTCCCAGGCGCAGGTTTGTTCGCTTTTCAAAACCGGGATAATCTTCAGGCTCAACAAATTCAACAGTCAGCTCGCGTGTTTCCCCGCTTTCAAAATCCATCACAAGCACCACTTCATCCCATTCACCATCCTGGTTAAGGTCGTCTACCTGGCTTGCAACAGGCGTTCTTTCTCCGGAATAGAACACCGGGACTAACCCCTGCTCCCACTCCATTTCACCAGCCAGATCATTTCTTGAAAGAATAATGACTTCATCGGTTCTTTCTTTTTCAATGGGATTTTGAAAAGAGACCGTTGGTTGCTTTTGACACGAAAAAAGCAACGGAAAAATCATAAGGAAAAAAAATCCACGTAACTTCATTTTATTCCGGTATTTCATACGATTAAATTGTTTATTTTATAGGTATCGTATTTAACTCGCCTGCATTTTAATCAGCCTCTTGGGCGTGAATATTTTACATGCTCGTTTCATTTTCACCCTTTACATAGCCAAAATTGGCCAGAATTCCTCCATCCACATAAAGGACCTGACCATTCACAAAATCGCTGGCTTTGGAAGCCAGGAAAAGAGCAGCATTTCCGATATCTTCGGGTTCGCCCCAGCGGCCGGCAGGCGTCCTGGTCATCACCAGGTCATTGAAAGGATGGCCTCCTTCCCGGATGGGAGCTGTTTGGGCAGTAGCAATATACCCCGGACCGATTCCGTTTATCTGGATATTGTATTTGGCCCATTCGCAGGTCATGTTGGCCGTCAGCAATTTCAATCCGCCTTTGGCAGAAGCATAGGCCGATACGGAATTACGTCCGTAAACACTCATCATAGAACACATGTTAATAATTTTCCCCGACCGTTTTTCGATCATTTTGGGGGCTACCCTTTTGGAGACGATAAAGGGGGCTACAAGGTCAACATCGATCACCTGTTTATATTCCTCAACTGCCATATCAAGTATGGGAATACGTTTAATAATTCCGGCATTATTTACCAGAATATCAATGGTCCCCACTTCTTTCTCGATTTGGGAAATTCCACGGTCTACATCGGCTTCATCGGTTACATCAAAAATCAGCGAATAGACATCGATTCCTGCATCCGCATATTCTTTTTTGGCATTCTCCAGTTTTTCAGTGGAGATATCATTTACACATATCTTAGCACCTGCATTCCCAAGCATTTTACCAATGGCCATGCCAATTCCATGGGTACCACCAGTGACGAGTGCTACTTTTCCGGTAAGATCAAACAATTCTTGTATCATGTTCACATTTTTTTGGTTTTTTGTTGTTCTTCAATTCCTTCCCGGAGAATTCACTAAAAACACCCTCATAATTGAAAGAAAAAAGAAACAGGTTAATCCGGTTCTTTAGATTTACCACCAGACAGTACCTGTTTCCACAGGTCTTTGGTCATAAAGGATAAGCAGAGCCATCCGGGAAATGTCCCTGCCTGACAAAGATTACTTCAAATCGGTAGGTTCAATGTTATCCATGTCGGTGTAATCGAGATTTTCGCCGGCCATCCCCCATATGAATGAATAATTGCTGGTTCCTGCGGCAGAGTGAAGCGACCAGTTGGGAGAGATGACCACCTGTTCGTTATGCATCCAGATATGGCGTGTATTATCCGGTTCACCCATAAAATGGCAAATGGTTTGGTCTTCGGGCAAGCTGAAATAGAAATAGACTTCGTTACGACGGCTATGCCGGTGAGGAGGCATGGTATTCCAAACGCTGCCGGTTTTGAGTTCAGTCACTCCCATCTGAAGCTGACAGGTATCAACGATCCCATTGATTATTAATTGGTTAATTGTACGCTCATTGGAAGTCTCCTGCGAGCCTTTGTGCAACACATTGGCATCATCCAGTGTGATATGTTTCACGGGGAATTCTTTATGGGCCGGTGCCGAGTTGATATAATAACGGGCAGGTTTAGCCGGGTCATCCGATTTAAATTCGACCTCTTTGCTACCCTTACCAATGTAGAGCGCTTCTTTAAAATTCATTTTGTACGTTTTCCCATCAACCACAATGGTTCCGGGTTCCCCTACATTAATTACGCCCATTTCACGCCGGTAGCAAAAAAACTCAGCTTTCAGAGGATCAATAGTTTCCAGTTTAATGGGCTTCTCAAGGGGAACTGCACCACCGGTAATAAAACGTTCAATAGCTGAGTATACTAACCGGATGTTTCCGGGGTCCATAATTTTTTCAACTAAAAATTCTTTTCTGATTCGTTCAGTACCATACGCTTTGAAATCCTCGGGATGGTATGCATACCTTTCTTCGTAAATTGTTGCCATAATCTTCTATTTTTTTAGATTTTGCTGTCTTTTCAGGGCTTCAAGGTAATAATAATCGGCGTAGTTAATGCCAACATTCACTTCACTCGATTTAGGTCTGTGCCCCACGCTGTGTTTCAGAATAAATCCGCCGTTGGCCCCGTCAGTTGCCCTGTACTTTTCTGTGGTGAGGCTATCCAGAATCTTTTGGGCCGCATTCAGGTAAGTTTCCCCTTTTGAGGAGAGTGTACTGAGTTCAAAGAGGGCAGAAGCTGTAATAGCTGCGGCTGAGGCATCGCGCGGAGCATTGGGAATGGCCGGATCGTTAAAATCCCAGTAAGAAACCATATCCTCAGGGAGGTTGGCAAGAATAAAATCGGCAATTCCTTCTGCTGTTTCCAGATATCTTTGCTCATTCGTTTCACGGTAGGTCATGGTATAGCCATAAAGCCCCCAGGCTTGTCCGCGCCCCCAGGCTGACTCGTCATTCAGTCCCTGGTGAGTCTGCTTAACTTTTGGTTCGCCGGTAATGGTATCAAAACTGACTACGTGATAAGAACTCATATCGTCGCGGAAATGATTTTCGATGGTGACATCGGCATGGGTAATGGCAATATCGCGGTATTTCGGGTCTCCGGTAACCTTGGAGGTCCAGAAAAGCATTTCCAGGTTCATCATATTGTCAATAATAACGGGAAATTCCCAGTCTCCATGGTCCCAGGACTTAATACAGCCTACAGTAGGATTAAAGCGGGTGATTAAAGACTCAGAAGCCTGGATAATCACCTCCTTATAGGCTTCATTCCCGGTTATCCGGTAGGCATTCCCATAGCTGCAAAAAACCATAAACCCCAAATCATGAGTATTGGTGCGGTATTGAACCCCATCCAGCTTAAGCGTATTATCCAATGCCACTTCATTCCAGTATTCATCTCCGGTAAATTCATACATAAACCAAAAAGAGCCGGCCGGGAAGCCACATGTCCAGTCTCTGATACCAGCCATGCGATATCCCCCGTCTTCATCCGGATACGACCTGGGAACTTTATCTTCGGGAATGGCTTTAACGAGAACTTTAAGTTGTTCACTCAACTCATTTTTCAGCTGGGAGAAATCTTTTTCCCCGGTTGGTTCTGTTGAGCAGGAGGTCAATAGTACCACAGCAAATACAATTAAAAGACTTTTCATTTTCATTTTTCAGCGTTTTGTTGACAAAGATAAGAGAATTTTACAAAAAATGCAATCGATTGCAAAATTATGGAAATAATTCTTTACATTAGCGTCAAAATTCCAAAAGATGAGTAAGCGATCAGAAACCACGATTCATGATATTGCCAAAGAATTGAATATTTCTGCTTCAACCGTATCCAGAGCACTGAATGACAACCCCATGATTCGGGAGGCCACCCGGGAAAAGATAAAAAAGATGGCCATTGAGATGGGATACCGTCCCAACACAATGGCGGCTAATTTTCGTACACGCCGGACAAATACTATCGGAGTAATCGTTCCCCTGATTAACCGCCACTTTTTTTCATCCGTCATCAGTGGGATTGAGGAGGTTGCTTACAATTCAGGATTTGCGGTAACCATCTCCCAGTCGAATGACACTATCCGGAAAGAGGCCAAAATAGCCCATACATTATTTTCCAACCGGGTTGACGGCCTAATCATCTCCATCGGGATGGAAACCACCCGTTATGAGCATTTGAAACTTTTCTCGGAGCGAAAAATTCCCCTGGTTTTTTTCGACCGGATTGTAGATGAAATTGATGCTCACAAAATTGCGGTGGACGATTACAGGGGGGGTTATAAAGCCACCAGGCACCTTATTGAACAGGGAGCCAAAAAAATTGCCCATGTCGGGGGGCCGCTCCACCTCCAAATCTACAAAAACCGGCTGGATGGATATGAAAGAGCCATGAAAAAAGCCGGACTCCCTATTGATCCTGACCTGCTTATCCATAACAGTCTTACCCGGGTAGACGGCACCAATGCCATCAAGAAACTGATGAATAACCCTGCAAAACCGGATGCGATATTCTGTGCCAATGACACCACAGCCCTTAGTTCAATCATTTATCTTCGGGAAACGGGCATAAAGGTGCCCAATGACATTTTAATTGTGGGATTCAGCAATGAACCTTTTTCCGAAGTGGTAACCCCCTCCATCAGTACCATAAGACAGCCCGGTTTCAAAATTGGCAAGAAAGCAGCCGAACTAATTATTGAGCAAATAAAACACAAGGAAGTACCTTCTCATTTCCAAAAGATAGTTATGCCTACGGAGTTGATTGTGCGGGAATCATCTACCCGCAGATGAAATTCATTTTTAACACCTTTTGAGACTCCTTTCAAACTATACCTCCAGATTAAAAGGCACATAATCCCTTTTACAACTCCCTATCCAAATCTGCAAAACCGTTGCAAACCCGGGAAAATCCAGAATTCCTCAGAAAAATTTATCCCCATTAACCTAATCAGAGATTTCACCTCCCGGAAAATTCTTTGTGTTTGAGGGTCTTTTTTGTCAGTTTTCAAAAATTCCGCGACTCATCCAATGTTTAATTTTAATTATATGCTTATGAGAAAATTATTTTTTTTTCAAGTTTTCATTGCATTGGCTGTTATGGTTTCTTTGCAATCGTGTAACGATGAAGAAGAGCCCAACCCGGAATTTATTGCGGATGACAGCTCATTCAGCAATTTCATGAACTGGCCTCTTGGAGCTGAAAATCAGGGATCCGACCCGGCCCTGGGACCAGCCCATGCCGGAAATGACGAAACCGTCACCCGGAGAATTTATGTTAAAGATGGCCAGGAAGCAAGCAATGGTGAATACCCTGTAGGCACCATTATTGTGAAACATTCGACCAATCCGGAAGTCACGGTCAATGAATTTACGGCCATGGTAAAACGTGGCAATGATTTCAATCCCGACGGGGGAGACTGGGAGTGGTTCATGCTCAACCCCGAGGGGAAAATAGCAACGGATGCTTCTTCCGGGTCAAAAATGCGGGGAGCAGATTTGATGAATGGCATGTGCCTTTCGTGTCATTCTGCGGCGACGACCGACTATGTCTTCCATTAGTTTGTCATCGCTGAATAGGTGAAAAATCCATCATTGGATTACCGGGCAGCTTTTTATTGCCCGGTTTTCCCTTAAAATTTCAGTTTAGTCCTTTAGATTCCTCAACCGTTCAACATACACATCAAAATCGAGTTCACCGAATAAGACAAACCTGACACGCCGGATATTCTTCAATTCGGGAATCGTATCATGAATGGTTTTCAGGGCAATATCGGTAGCTGCTTCGAAGGGATACCCGAATGCCCCTGCTGAGATGGCAGGAAAAGCAATGGACTCTATTTCGTTTTCATCTGCAAGGTGAAGTGAATTCCGGTAGCATTCAGCAAGCAGCTTGTTTTCAGGCTTATCCCTGCCATAAACGGGCCCCAGGCAATGAACAACAAATTGATTCGGAAGGTTGTGGGCTCCGGAGATAACCGCTTCACCAGGTTGGATGGGTGCCATTGGACGGCATTCCCCGGCAAGTCCTGGTCCTGCCACCCGGTGAATGGCACCTGCCACCCCTCCTCCAGGCATTAAACGGGCATTTGCTGCATTAACAATTGCAATGATATCGGGTTGATTGGCGATATCCCCGTGAACAGCTTCCAACTGAACGTGACCAATTTGCTTCTTCATAACCTCTCAATTTAGGTTTTCTACAGATGCATTTCTACAAATATAAAAACCTCACGTGGTTTATTCAAGCGTTAATTGAAAGGAATGTTTTCCAGACTGAATGAAAGATCTCTGGCCCGGTAAAAAGGACAATTTCTGTCAAATCTATTTATAAACATCTTCTTCCGTTTGATATCCCTCTGAAATGACAGTAAGTTTAAGGTTTTCCTTATTAACTACCATCCCGTTGTGAAGCACTGCCGGAACAAGCCGTTCACCATTGCTAACTGTTTGAAAGGTCCGTTCACATTCTCCGGTTTTTCCCAAAGTGATCGCGAGTTCTGCTGCAGTTGATGCAAGTTTCTCGTAAGGTTTATAAATGGTACATGTTTGGTGTCCGGCAACAATTTCCTGCAAATTTGCAAGATCGGCATCCATTCCGGCAACAAGGACTTCTCCTTCTTTCCCTGCCTCCTCCAAAGCCTTTATAACGCCCATAGCCACAGCATCGTTCCCGGCAATAATCGCATCAATCTCATCTGTTTGCTTCAGCAGGTTTTGCGTATGATTATATCCCTCCTGTTCTTCCCAGCGCTCGGTAAAAACATTGTAAATGATTTCAATATCTCCTCTATCCACCAGGGGCTGCAAAACGTTCATCTGACCAAGGTACAGGAATTGACTGTTGTTATCTCTCCTGGCACCCCCAATAAGGGCATAATTGCCTGTAGGTTTAATGGTCGTAAGGTACTCAGCCTGCAACCTGCCGATTTCAACATTATCGGTCGACACATAAAAATCGAGCGGACAATTTTTGATCAGGCGGTCGTATGAAATCACACATACATTTTTCTGATGAGCTCTTTCCACAATTTGAGCGGCTGAAAACTGATCAACAGGAACGACAACCAGAACATCAAAATTGTTGGAAAGCATACTATTGGCTTGCTCAAGTTGTTTTTCCATGTCATTGTCAGCTACGAGGACTTCTATTGTTCCTCCAAGTTCACGGACTTTTTCAACCAAAAAATCACGGTCATTTTCCCACCGCTCTTTATCAAGGGCATGGATTAAAAATCCAACTTTTACGGGTTCATTTTTTGTGCATCCGCTAAAAAATAACAGGGAGATTAAAATTAACGATAAAAGCTTAACCGGAGAATTCATGTCATTTCATTTTTTTGTTTCGACTTAATTCCATTTACGAATTATCCGCAAAAGGGTTAAACAAAAAATAAATTTAAGTATTGTTTTACAACATGTTAAAAGATGAAACTTTTTCAGAAATCTCAAAAGTGAAGTATTTCATCAAATAGTTTTTGGGTAGGCAAACCCATTACATTGAAAAAAGATCCCTCGATGTGCATGACTCCAATAAAGCCAATCCATTCCTGTATGCCATATCCCCCGGCTTTATCATATGGCTCATATGCATTGATGTAATAATCAATCTCCTGAGGCGCCAATTCTTTAAACCGGACATTGGAAACCGAGTAAAACGTTTTTTGTTTTTGAGTTGAAGTCAAGCACACTCCGGATATCACCTGATGTTCCTTCCCACTCAATTGAAAGAGCATGTCGGAAGCTTCCTCTCTTCCCGAGGGTTTACCCAGGGCACAATTGTCACACCAAACAATGGTATCAGCGGTTATCAGCATTTCCTCCGGCTTGAGTTCCTCCAAAAAGGGGGCAGCTTTTAAGCGGGCCAGATAAACCGGAATTTCTTCTTTGGCAAGACCAGAAGGATACACCTCCGCCACCTCTTTCACCCGAACTTCAAAATCGAGGTCGAGCGACTTAAGCAATTGTTGTCTCCTCGGAGATTTGGAAGCAAGAATAATATGGTAATCCGGAAAAAAATGCATTTAGATGGCTTTATTTACAACCAATTTTTGAATCTCCCAGCTTTCCTGCACACGCAAAGTTTGTTCAATCACATCGCGGGCACATCCTTCTCCACCATTTTTATGAGAAACATATTTGGAAATGGCTTTAATTTCAGCAACGGCATCGGCGGGGCATACGGGGATTCCAACCTTGAGCATAGCATTATAATCCACCAAATCATCACCCATAAAAAGGATATTTTCGCTTTTCAGTCCCGTCTTCTCCAAAAAATCTTCCAGGCATTTGACCTTATCCTGTGCATTATCGTAATAATATTGCACACCCAGCTTTTTGTAACGCCTGCGGACTCGCTCAATATATCCTCCCGTAATTACGGCAACAGGAAAACCTAATCGTATGGCATTCCGGACAGCATAACCATCTTTCACATTGGCTGTCCGTACGGGGTCTCCTTCCTCGTTAAGGGGAGAAGTATCTTTGGATAAAACACCATCTACATCGAACACAAAAGCTTTTACATTCTTCAATTCCTCTTTAAAAAAAGCCATTATTTCTTATTTTGATAATGGTCAAAAATACGCTTTGAAATGGAATTATACAATTCCCTGGCCCTGGGAAATTGGCGAAGTGCTTCCAAATGCTTTCCAATGATATTCTCATCAAAACGAACCGCTGGTCCGGTTTGAGCTTCATGGGGAGACATCTCAAGGACTTTTTTTGCCGTCTCAGCAATAAGTGGCCTCAGCACATCAAATGGGATGTCTTTCGAATTTAAAAGTTCCTCTCCGATGGCATAAAAATGATTGACGAAATTACAGGAAAAAACGGCGGCAATATGCAAAAACAGCCGTTTTTCCGAGTCCATATGCAAAACGGTTCCGGATATCTCCTGACCAATCCGGAAAAGAATTTCCTCATTCTGTATCGTATTCGCTTCCACAAAAACAGGAATTTCACGGAAGGACACTCTTCGCTGTTTTGAAAAGGTCTGAAGTGGATACAACACCCCTGTGTTTTCGGAATAAGGACGCAACGCATCGAGCGGCATACTTCCGGATGAATGAACGATCAAATGATCTTTAAAATCAACCTTTGGCAAAACATCATCCCAAACGGCATCTGCAAGAGCAACAATATAAATGTCTGCATCGTTAATTACCTCCGATGGTGAGATGGTAAACCCGGCTCCAAGTTGTTCAGCCAGTTCTCTGGCTGAATTCTCACTCCGGTTAAAAACCTGCACCACATTAAAGTGAGCGCTTTTGAGGGCCAAAGAGAGCCTTACAGCCAGATTTCCTGCCCCTAAAAATACGATACGGTAATTCATATTCAGATTTTAGCAGCAAAAATAAGCAGGCTCTCCGAACGGACCAACAAATTTTCAGACTTTCACGGTTTCAAGCCTTTTGCTGACAACCTCCCAATCCACAACATTCCAAAAGTTGTCGACATAATCAGCCCTCCGGTTCTGGTAATTCAGGTAATAAGCATGCTCCCACACATCAAGTCCCAAAAGGGGAACTCCCTGCTGATCAACAACATCCATGAGGGGGTTATCCTGATTGGAAGTTGAACTCACAAATAATTTTCCATCCTTTCCCATGGAAAGCCAGGCCCACCCACTGCCAAAGTGAGTCTTGGCAGCCGCACTGAAACGGGCTTTAAAGTCCTCTAGTGATCCAAAATCATTTTCAATGGCTTTTTGTAAATCTTCGGGAATATCTCCGGGTGAAGGATTCATATTTTCCCAGAAAAGCGTATGATTGTAAAACCCTCCTCCGTTATTCCGCATGGCACCTGATTGCCGGCTGATTTTAGACAGCACCTCGGTCATGGGAAGGTTTAAAAATTCGGTTCCTTCTGCGGCTGCTAAAAACTTATTGAAGTACCCCTGATGGTGCTTGGTATAGTGCAATTCCATGGTTTGAGCATCAATATAGGGCTCCAGCGCATTAAAATCATATTTGAGTTCAGGAAATTTATGTCCCTCAAACTTCTCGCTTTCCATGGCGCAGGAAGCGGCCGTTCCAAGAATAGGGGCTGCAATAGCAGTTGTTCCCAAAACGGTGATAAATTGTCTTCTTTTCATTTTCTATAATTTTATTATTTCAACTGAAAACAAAAAAAAAGACAAAAAGGTTTGAAAAAAAAGCAATTTCTGGATGGAATTCGTAGAAAAGGCAATATTCCGATTATTCAAAAGGCTCTTCTATCTTGAGGTAATCCAAACCATCGGTAATTAAAAACAAACAATAAAAAAAGACAAAAAACGAACTTCCCATATGGGATTCAAAATTGGAATCAGCGAAATTCACAAAAAACATAAAAATGAGAAAGGTCAGAAAAAAAAGGTCGGCATACCGCCTGGTATAAATAACCGGAAAAACCAAAAAAAACAGAATGGCCACCAATCCGGCAACACCAAACTTAACGCCATAATTAAGGTATTGGTTATGGGAAGAAGCATAAAACTCCGGGTCAAGTTTTGAATCGTTGGAGACATAGGCATTTTTAAAGGCCTCCTTCCAACGGGCCGTTCCCACACCCAGCCAAAAGTTATCCCGGATAATGGCAATAGCTGCTTTCGCAAATTCTATGCGCTGAGAAAGCGACTGATTGTTGGCATACCCGGTATGGGAATAAACATGATACTCCCAGATAGATTGATAGATTCGCGGATACAACGAAAACCGTTTTTGCTGATAAATAACGTTAGCGATTCCTTTTTCAATATTCCGGATATCCTGCTGAGTTAAGGCCTGTATCCCTTCTGCATCCTTTCTGAGTCCTTTGGAGGTCATATACCTGATCAGGGTGGAATAGACCGGGAACCCATTCTGCCCAAGAGAATCATATTTTAACGATGAAATCTTGTTCCATTCTTCCCGTAATTCGGTTTTACAAACATACAGATAAACAAAATTTCCATTTTCAACCATGGGATTATCAAAATCATGGTTGTAAGGATTTCCTTTGATGGTATACTTGTCAATGCTTTGTTCATCAACTTTCTCGAAATCATAAAACTGCACAATAATATGGGAGACATAAACAACAGGTATACTCACCAGGGCAATAGCGACAACAAGCAGTGGCCCCCGTATGCTTTTTGGTTTTCGGAGAATCAGCCAGAAAACGAAAAGAAGGATACTGGAAATCATTGCGGCAATTCCTGTAAGCGATTGCTGAAACAAAAGAAACCCGGCCAAATAAAGGGCAAGCAAAGAATAGAGTGAAGTTAACCCCTTTCCAAGCCGCCGGTAATTTGTAAAAATCAGCAAGACAAAAAACCAAAAAGCCAAAACGAGTTGAAAACTAAATCTTATATGGGAAATAAGGCTGATCTTGTGCACTTCGAAAACACCGGAAAAAGGAAAGATTTTCCACCGCAAAAGAGCTACAAGGGTAGCAGTCAGAACCGCCGCAGAAAAAACAAAAAAAACAGTACGCTTTTGCTCTCTTGTTACCTCTTTTCCCAGGGCAAAAGCAACGGGAATAATCAAAAAAAAGAGGTTCTTGCGGAGGTCATAGACCGAACCAGGCAAATCCGCAGAACAAAAAGCACTCATTAGATAAATCAGGTATATGGCCGGAAGAAAAAGCAGTATCTTGTTTTTTTTCATCCTTTCCCATTTATTCCGCCAGTTATCTTCGATAAGGGCTACCAGCAACAAACCACCACCAAAGACAGAAACAAGGGCTTCAGAAAAGGGCAATACGGCACCAAAACAGACAAGAGCAAAAAAGAAACCGCTGGTATTTTTCAGTTTGGCTGTCAATATTCTCATCGGGCACACATATAATCCATCATCGGAAAAGATTAAGCAATAAAAAAACGAAAAAAGGGAGCGTTTTATTACAGGTTAGCAGTAAAAAAAAGAGCCCATGCTCAGAAGAACACGGGCTCTGGATAAATCCGGCAG
>CAYTDH010000003.1:21312-39600 GCA_964436325.1 uncultured Tangfeifania sp. | reverse complement strand
GCGCCGGTAATCAATGCTACCTTATTCATAAAGTGCCATTTGTTGTATTGAAAAAAACAAAAATAATACCTAATTTCGAATGTTCACGACGGATAGAACTTTTTAAACCAAAATAACCATGAAACAAAGGCAATTTCTGATTTTGTTATTTGCGCTTTTTATAAGTATGGGATGCCGGGAACGTGACAACCGGATTCAACCCTGGAGCGAAAATCCCTGGTTTTGGCAGTTTAAGGGAGAACCCCTGATGCTGCTGGGAGCAAGCGGGGATGATAATCTTTTTCAGTGGCCTGAGGAAATCCTGATCCCTCATCTCGATTCAATGGTAAGTGTGGGAGCCAATTACGTGCGCAATACCATGAGCGACAGGGTGGACAAGGGGTTTGAACTTTATCCTTATAAAAAGCTGGCCACCGGGAAATACGATTTAAATCAGTGGAATGAAGATTACTGGAACCGGTTTGAGTTTTTTCTTCGGCAAACCGAAAAGCGGGATATCATTGTTCAGATTGAAATTTGGGACCGTTTTGATTATTCGCGCGATAACTGGCCTCCGAATCCTTACAATCCCAAAAATAATGTAAACTATTCGGCCTCGGAATCCGGACTGGAGATGGTCTATCCCGATCATCCCGGCCGCAATAAACAGCCTTTTTTCTTTTCCCCGCCCCTGCTGGAGAATAATGAGGTATTGCTGAATTTTCAAAAACAATTTGTGGAAAAGCTGCTTTCCATTTCGTTTCAGTACAATCATGTGCTTTACTGCATGGACAATGAAACCTCAGCCCGCGAAGAGTGGGCTGTATTTTGGGCCGAATTTGTGCGGTCGGCAGCCGGGTCTGCCGGCCATGAAATCTGCCTCACTGAAATGTGGGATAACTGGGATTTAAAATCTGAAGAGCATAAGCGTACCTTTGACCATCCTGAAAGATACGACTTTTGTGATGTTTCGCAGAATAATCAACAGAAGGGGCAGGTACACTATGATAATTTCCGGTGGGTGAAAAATTACCTCGCTGCCTCTCCAAGACCCCTGAATACCGTTAAAACATACGGAGCCGACGGTGGAAGGCACGGGAATACAAAAAACGGTCTGGAGCGCTGGTGGCGGCATGTTACCGGCGGAGCTGCATCCGCCCGTTTTCACCGTCCTCCTTCGGGCCTCGGATTATCCGGGTTGTCCATGGCTTCGGTTAAAGCTGCCCGGCAAATAGAAGATTTGGTTCCTTACTGGGAATTGCAATCCGGAAATCACCTCCTTTCGGGGCGTGAAGAAAATGAGGCTTACCTCTCCTTTAAACCCGAAGGGGTTTTCGTGCTTTTTTTTACAAATGGGGGAAAAGTTCAACTCGATTTAAAGAAATGGCCTTCCCCATTCACCTTACGGTGGATGAATATCCGGAAAGGAGAATGGGCGGGGGAATCGGTTGTTGAAGGAGGGCAACCGATCGCAATAACCGCTCCGGGGCCTAATGAATGGGTGGCTGTTATTTTGCCTCGAATTTGATAATAGCATCAAATCCGCTGCTGGTGGAGGAATTATTGAGTTCAAGGAACAGAAACCTGAAAAGTTCATATTCGAGTGTGACTTTATATTTGGGGCGGTTTTTTTCACTGGTTTCTCCCAGATGCTGCTCATAGCTCATAAAAAGATCATTGGTAATGTATTTCCCTACAACAATACTCGCCCGGTCGAAGTCCTGCCCGGTTTCAACTTCAATGTAATCCACATTCAGTTTATCTCCCAGAAAGCCGGTAATTTGGGCCGACAATAAAGAAGCGGCTGCTTTTTCAGCTAGGTTGCCCCCGCCATCACCCGAAAGATTTTCCTGTTCGTTCAGCGTAAGTTCGTTCATGCTCTTTCCAAATAAAATGTAGGAAAGCGCATCTCCTTCGCTGATCGCATCGCTGTCGAGCTTGAAATTGACTTCAGGGGATTGGGCTGTTCCTGAAATATTAACTGTCAGGGTCTGTTCCATCCGTTCAGGATTTCTGAAGGTGTAGGAAGCGGTCAGATTGATTTCGGGTGTCATGGATTCTCCGCCCTGAAAGCGAATAGTCCCCTCCTGAAGGATGAATGTTTTGCCCAGCAGGTCATACTGCCCCCTCACCACCGATAAGGTACCAAACAATTCGAAGAATTCCTTATTTTTTATCAGCTCTGTTTCGCCCGAAATCTCGATGCGCATGTTTTCATTTTTAATCCAGGTGTTTTTGGGAATCCTTAATCGTATTTTTCCTTGAAATTGATTCAGGTAGTCTGGTTCCAGACTGTCAGAACGGGCCACTTCAAAAGGTTCAATATTGAGTGAGTCTATGGCAATCCCCTGCTTTTCTGCCTCTTGTGCCAAAAGAGAGCGTGGCATATCGGGGGTGCTCATCCGGCCCATCATGTTCAGGATGGCAGGTAAGTAGATCTCAGCTTGCGGGACGTTGAGGTTTCCCCCGAAAATCAAATTGTCCTCTTCTCCTTCCAGCCAGGCCCCGCCCGATAATTGCATGTTGAAACGGGGATGGTTGAGAGGGTTGAATTTGCTGAATTTAAGGTTGATGGTGGACTGGTTGATTTCTCCGTTGTAAATACCGGAAGCAAAACCGGCAATTCCATTCCCGGTAAGGTTTCCGTCGTTACTTTCTATTCGCAGGGTGTCGAGTTTTATCTTTTCGCCCTTTAAACTCATATTCATCAAAATGTTTTGGTAATTGATCCCATAGGACTCCATTTGAAAGGCTCCCTCTGTCAATTGGAATGTTCCTTTGGGAACCGGATTCTCCGTTGTGCCCCCGACATTTATTTCTCCTTCGATTAAACCCGAAAAATTTCCCTGGGGATAGAGCGTTTCCAGCATGTCCAGGGATATTTTTTCGGCCAGGAGACCGGCCCGGATTGAATCTTTCGGATTATATTGAATGTCCATGCTATCGAGCCGTAGCTCAAGCGGAAGTAGTGCTGAAAGTTTGATTTGCCCGCTGTCCTGAAGGGTTACAAAGGTTCTTAAGGAGAATTGATTTCCTGAAAAATCGAATGAGCCGTTAAATCCTGGTATCCGGTGGTTTTTAAAAGCACTTTCCTTAAAGGCAAAATCCCCTGTAATCATGGGGGCATCTGCCGTTCCCTTAACCAAAAGGCCGGCATCGAGAAAACCGTAAACAAGGGGATCAGGGGAGAACAATTCCATTATTTTCCGGGCATCAATATTCTCTAATCTCAGTTCAAAATCTTCCTTGCCTTGCAGGCTCAATTTCCCCCCGGCCCTAATGAGCTGGGCAGTATCGCCTTTTCCTGAAGCAAGGCTGAAATTTTCAAGGGAGTAATTTACAGAGTCGGCCTCAAAAATTGCCGGAACCTGTTCCAGAGCCCAATGTTGGTTTTTGTAAAAGATTTTCCATTCCGAAAGAAGGACTTTCATGTTTTTGCCGGGAAAAAATTGCGTTTCCAATTGGGTTTGGAATTCCTTGCCGGTCAGATTTGCATCAATGTCTAATGAATCAGCAGTTCCTCCAACCCGGGCATTCATGGAATCAATGGACAGGTCGCCGGCAGTCAGGTTGTGGACTTTAAGTTTCCCTGTTACCGATGTGTCGGCAGAGGTTATTTCTCCCTGCACATCCAGCTTTAACTCCTGAAAAGTGTAATCTTCATATTCACTTTGTTGGGCCAGGAGAGTCGACTGTATCTTCAGGTCTCCCGGAATACCCTGGATGCGGGCATCTATTTCCCCGCTTGTCTTAAGTCCTTCCAACGGTAGAAAAGCGCTGAACTCACCGAGGTCTTTGAAATGGCCGTTGACTTTGAGGTCTGAAGGGGAATTAAGGCTGTATTTTCCTTCTGCGGTGAGATTCGTAGAAGCCGTTTGAACCCGGAAGGAATCGATGGTAAAAGTTTCTTTTTCATAATCAAGAGAGGCAAGGAGGTTATCCACATGAATGGAATAAAGATGAGATTCGGAGAGTGTAATCCGGATGGAAGAGGAGACTTTTTCCGGGCTAAACTCCATTCCCTCAAGGGTGGCGGTCATCCAGATTCCCGATTTTAATGTTGTGTCGCCCGTTAATGGTGCAAGATCCAGATCCCGGGTTTTGATCTCTGCACGGTAAACAGGATGATTCATTAGATCTTGTATGCCGGATTCAATGTGGAATTGCCCGAAATTTCCTTTGCCCCCGATAAACCCTTCAATGTCTCCCCGGTGAAACTGGTAATTGAAATGGATATTCTCAGCCGCGATTCCCTGAATTACAGATTTGTTAAAATCTCCCGAGAATACGAGCTCCGCATCAGCCGGGTCCAGTCCTTCTCCTTCGATTGCCAATTCGCCATGAAGGGTATGATCGGTTCCCGGTAAATCAATCCACTGGCTGAGATGAACATTATGGAAATTCCCTTTCAGATGGTAGAGGAGTTTTTCTTCTGAAGGGTTGAAAAGAAAGCGGGTCAGGTTGGATGACCGGGCGTCAAGGAATATATTCTGGTGCGAATCGTTCATTTCGATGATCACAGAGGCTGAATCGCGGGTCAGCCCGGCGTCAATCATTACTACCGGGTTTGCCGGTATTTTCAGGTGGGGGAGGAAAATGTCAAATTCTTCCATGTTTAATGCCTCAGTTTTAAAGCTTGCATATCCGTTGCCCGGTGGGATGGAATCAAATTGGGCTGTGCCGGTGAGTTGATTTTTGGCTGTTTCAAAATGGAAGTTGCGCAGTTCGATGTTTTGGAGATCACGGCCCACATCAAATTTCAGTTTGTTGACTTGAATATCCGGGTTCCTGGAAGAAAAGGAGAAATCTTTCAGCAGAAGATGTTGTTCTTTTTTTGAAAGTTTCATGGAAAGGGCCAATTGAAGTTCGTTTATCTCTGATGGAATAAAGGGGAAAAGGGTTTCTGTGCGGATATTTCCTCCGCTGATTTTGAAAAGGCCAACAGTGAGTTCAAAATTTCCCGCTTGTGTGGTATCTGGTTTTTTTTCCTGTTCAGTTTTGGGAAAAACGTCTTCAATATTCCAGGTGGAATCCGGTTTTTGCCGGAGAAACACTCCGGGACGGTCCAGATGCACCGAGTCCAATACCACTTTTCCCCGTAAAAGAGGCCAGAGATGATAGTGCATATTCAACATGGCAAATTGGGCTATGGTGTCTTTTTCATTATGCAGGACCACATTTTTCAGTGAAAGGCGGGAAAAGAAGTTGCCTTCAATTTTTTCAATCGTCAATGTTCCGTTCAGAAAACGTGAAGCCTGTTTTCCGCCAGCAGAAGCAATGATTTCTTTGGCAGGTTTGGTTTGGATAAGCAAAGCGGCAACGAGAATAATCACCAGCGCTGCCGAGAGCACCCAGGCTGTAAGTCGTAAGCTGTATTGAATTATTCTCTTCATCCTCTTTTTAAAAAGCATGTCCTACACTAATAAAGAACTGTGGGGATTTTTTCTCATTCCAGAGTGGAAATCCCGTGTCAAAACGAACCGGTCCGATAGGAGTTTCAAAACGCAATCCGGATCCTGCGGCGTACCCCAGTTTTTTAAACTGCCAGGAGAAGGATTCCTGCCAGACATTTCCGGCTTCAAAAAAAGCAACCAGGCTAAATTGACCGAAAACAGGATAACGTAGTTCAAGGTTGCTTTCAAAAATACTTTTCCCGCCCAGTGGGGTCCCGCTTTGACGTTTCGGCCCGAGTTGAGCGCGACTCCACCCCCGGATTGAATTGCTTCCCCCCGAATAAAAGCGGTCCTCAACCGGAATAAAACCGCTGCTGTCGGAAGAGTGGATGAATCCTGCCATAACGCGGTAAGCCCATATCACTTTTCCTGTTTTTTTGTAAGTTCTGAAGTCGCTCCAAAGTCGGGAATAGTTGAAGTTACTCCCGAAAAGGTATCCGTTGAGTTTCATTCCCGCCGATAAGTGGATGCCCCTTTCCGGGGAAAATTGAGGGCTGGAATTATCCAGGACCCCACTTATCAGAAAGCCTGATTTTTGATAAGGAAATTTTTCATCCTGGAAGTCAGTGAATTCTTCGTCGCCGGTTTCCACGCGCTGTTCGACATCTTCGAGGTACCAGGTTGCCTGGGTGTTTAACCATGGATTAACCTGGTAGTTAAAAGGAATATTGATGCCGTAAGTACGGGTTTTGTAGCCGGGTTCTGATTTTCGAATGATGAATGGATTGATGGCGATTGAACTTTTTTTTCCGGGAAATTGGGGTTGTATCCATTGCAGTTGAACAGCATAGGGTTCAAGCGCAGAATGTTTTAAAGAAAGATTGAGCCGGCGGGCACCGCCAAAAAGTCCTATTGATTTGATGTCTGCAAAAGCCCTGAACTTTTCCTCCGTTCCATAACCTCCACCCAGCCGCGTATTCAAACGGGGGCTTTCTTCGATGTAAATTTCTACCGGGATGTTTTTTCCGGGATGGTCGGGATTCTTTTGAGGCCGGACCGATACCACCCTGAACAATTGCAAACGGTATAAACTTTCCCGGGTATTGTTGAGCAGCGACTCGTTGTACAATGAATCTTTTTCGTATTCCAACTGCTTCTTGATGAAATCACCCGAAACGTTCTTGTTCCCTCGTATGATGGTTGAACCAAACCTGGATTTGGGGCCGGGGTCAAGCAAAAACAGAATGTCGGTGGTTTTTTCTTCAATATTCAGGTCCAGTTTATAACTTACGGTTGCATAAGCATATCCGAGGCTGTTCAACCCATCTTCCAGATTTTGCAAATCGTTTTGCAGGTTTTCATCCCGGAATCTTTTTCCAGTGGTTAAGTTCCATTCCATTGATATTAGGTTCACCAACGAATCGGCAAGGGAAGGATCCATCGCCTTTCCTGCTTTGGTTGCAATTCGGCCTGAGAGAACAGGCGGTCCTTCTTCAATCTGAATGACCAATTCAACTGTTCTTTTCTTCTCATTGAGGATTAAATCTTTTTTTGAAGCATTGGCAAACAAAAATCCCTCGCTTTGGTAGATGCGTGTGAGGCGTTTCAAGTCAAGCAAAACCAATTCCTCATTGTAAAGAAAAGGTTCTTTCCGTGTTAAGATTTTTTCAAGGTACGAAACCTCCTTCAAAGCCAGTCTTTTCAGCAGGTAATCCTTTTTCAGGGTATGATTCCCGGTGAAAATGATTTTTCGTACTTCATAATTTTCCTGGGCAAAACCTCTGTTTAGGATTACGGAAAATAAGAAAAGAAACAGTGTAGTGACCCAAAACTGAATGCGCATAAATCATTCTTTTGCTTTTATTTCAGTTTTCCATGCCGGCTGAGTAAAATGGCGATAGGTTTGGTTTCATTGAATTCCGACATGATAATGATGAGAATAACGGTAATGGGGACACTAAGCAGCATGCCGGTAATTCCCCATATGACTCCCCACAAGGCGAGGGTCAGAAAAACGACGAGCGGACTGATGTTGAGGGATGTTCCCATTACCCGGGGTTCTAACAGATTTCCAACAATAAGCTGGATGGTACCTACAATGGTTAAAACCAAAATGGCCTGGGTGAATTCTCCGAATTGCAACATGGCAAAGATTGCCGGGAAAAGGGTGGCCACAAATGAGCCGATGGTGGGTATATAATTGAGAACAAAAATAAGAAACGCCCAGAACAAAGGAGCATCCACACCAATTATCATCAAAATAATGTAACTTAGGAAACCGGTTAGCAGGCTAACCATCGTTTTTACGGCAATGTAATTACTAATCGAATGGTCAATTTTACCAATCAGGCCTTTTACCTTATTGTATTTTTCCTGCTCGGGATACATCGCCTTTATTTTTTTTGGGAAAATGGGTTCTTCGAGCAAAAGAAAAACCAGATACAATAATACGGTTAGGGCATCCCCGAAAAGACCGGTAAGGGTAGAGAAAATTTTGGACAGAATACCCCCAAAATCCAAATCTTTCGCAAAGTCGCTTAATACGTTTGATAGATCAATATCGAATTGTGTGTTGATGGACTCCCTCAATTTATTCACATTGGCCTCATAAACAGGCATGGTCTTGGTTAATTCCTGGATGTTCTGGCTGATCATTTCAATGGTAAAAACCAAAAAGCTCAAAAGGAAGACAGAAGAAATGAGGGTGAGAACCCATGTGGGCCATCGCTTCACAAATTTTATTTTGGAAAGGATTCTCCGGATAACACGGATTAAAAACAAAAAAAGTACAGCCAGGATGAATGGAATAATTATCCCCTGGGCAAAAATGAGAATGACCACAAGGGTTACAATAATGAGGAAAATGTAAATTTTTTTGGTTGCTTCCATGGTGGTTGCTGTTATATTATCTTCTCTGATTCAGGCAGACCCCATTTTTCGGTCATCGTGATTCCCATCTTCTCAAGTTCTTTTAAAATGGGTTCATAAATCATTTTAAGGACCGGAATCTGAACTCCTGTTGATTTGATTTGACCTTCTAAAATAAACCGGGCAGCAATTGCTGCTGGCAATGCGTTCATCTGGTCCAGCGAGGTGTTTTCACGTGTACCAAAGTCGGAAAGGCTGGCCTGGATGATTTCTTTTTTGCCATCCTGTTTGGCTGCCACCAGGGAATGAAACAAAACCGTCATGTCGCGTGCACCGGGTGGAAGCATCATTTTTCTTTCCATCAAATGGACGGTCAGGTCCAGATTGGAACCGTGTTTTATCGTAATCAGTTCACTGTCAAAAAATCCCAGCCACTCCAGGGCAGTAATGGCCGGATCATCGAGGCCAATCCTTAATTTCTCCGTTACCTTTTCCTTAACATTTCTGGGGAATACTCCCAGTTTATCCGCAACGACCTCTTTATAACTTTTGCCTTCAAAGTTTTGAGGATCATGGGAAACCAATCCCAGCATTTTGATGACATTCATACTTTGACACCAATGCGGGTAACGCAGGATTCCCTGAAACAGGGTTTCGGTTTCATGCAAACCGTACAGGCTGGAAAGTATGAGGGCATTCCCTGCCGGATAGGCCTCCATTTGGCCTATTCCAGGGAAGATAACCTGTACCGGATCTTTGTAAAGATTGTGGCTTTGGATTTCCAGGTTTTTTTTGTCTTTCAGCAAAATAGCTTTATGGTTGGCTGATTTCAGAACTGTCCGTGGAGGAAGGGAAAATTTGAATCCAAATGGGTTCCCTGTTTCCTCGGGAGCGGGCAATGCTCCGCAAAAGGTGTAAAATTCTTTTACACGGCCACCCCATTCATGCACTTTGTCTATGAGTTGCATCGCCGTCATGTGATTGAGACCGGGTTTGAAACCGGCTTCGTTTAAAAGCAAAATATTTTTTCCCCGGGCCTCTTCATCCAGGCGTTTTACTTCCCGGGATAAAGAAGATGCTGCAACCAGATTTTTTTGGTGATGAAGGCAAAACCGGGCAACTTCCACTTGTTGTCTTTCCGGCAAAAAGCTTAGGATTAAGCGGTGACCGGTGATCATTTGGTTTAGTCCTTCCGAATCATCCGGATTCCAGATAACTGTGCTTCCTTTTGCTGTTGAGTTTACCAGGTTTTCCGGGTTGTTCTCATCTACAGTGGCAATGGTGTAACTTCGATTATGGTCCGATAAATAATTTATTGCAGGGCGAATGGTTTTTTTCGTCCCTAAAATCAAAACATCTCTCATCTTATTTATTTAATGAGGTAAAGTTCGTTAATTTTTTCGAACAGTGCATAATTTACGGCCTGTTACAAACCAGCTTTTTGGTTTTGTTTAAAAACAGGAAGTTGGTAAAAGGGAAAGTCCGGGTTTAATCTAAGAGCTGCAAAACGGAAAAAACCGCACAGTGGTCTGTAGCAATGGAATCACAGACCACCTTATTTTCAATCACTTTCCAGGCCTTTTCCGGCCGATAAAGGATATAGTCAATTTTTTTTTCCGGATTATTGGAAGGGTGGGTTGGTTGGGGGGCGTTACCGGTAGTTGGAGTCCAGTAATCTTTTAACCGGGTTATGGCCTCACTCTGTGGCGTATCATTCAGGTCACCGGCCAGAATAGCCGGATAAATGTTTTTTGTGAAGGTTTGGTTAATATGGGCTGTCTGGGCCAAACGATCTTTGTTGTCGCGCTGATGATGCAAATGGGTTGAAATGAAACAAACGGTATCCCCTGAAGGAATTTCTACCGTAACCCGGAGGGCTGTGCGGGGTTCATTGCCTGCCGAATAGGGTAAGGGCACATTTTGGCTTGAAACAATGGGCATTCTTGTGAGTATGCCCACTCCGTATGCCCCGCCATCAAAATCCATTGCCTTGCCAAAAAGAGGGGCCATTTTTGTTCGAAGGCCCAGCTCTGTAGCAAGGTCGTAATTCCGGGCACGTCTGGTCTTGAAGTCTACTTCCTGAAGGGCAACCAAATCGGGATTAAAATCTTCTATGACCTCTGCAATCTTGTCAAGGTCAAAATTGCCTTCAGTGGTGGCTCCATGGAAAATGTTAAACGTGAGCACACGAAGACTGTTGTTCGGGGAAGTTTGCTCTTGTGCGAAAAGGATTTGAAAGGGAAAGAGCCATATGATTGCCGCAGAAATAAGTAAGTGATTCATAAAATGTTCTGTTTTTAAATTTTACTGTTGCTCATTAAATGGCATTCAATAGTGAACGCATCCAGGCTTTCAGGAACAATCCCAGCTTGGTTAAATCTGATACCCGGTAACGTTTTGTCACAATCGCCTCAGGAGTCGTTTTTCTGATTTTCTTTAACAAATTTAAGTAATAAGTGTAAGCCAGGAAAACACCCAGTCGTACATCTTTATGAAGCCGTTTTATGCCTTTCCTTGCTTCTGCAAAGTCAAAGGCAATATCTTCTTCAATGGCTGCTTTTTGTTCGGCGGTAAATGCCTCAAATTGAATTCCCGGAAAATAGATGCGCTCCCTGCCTATGTAATCGGCGCGTATGTCACGTAAAAAGTTGACTTTCTGAAAGGCTTCTCCCAATTTTCGGGCAGGGTAGACCAATTGATTAAATTCCTCTTCACGATTTTTGTAGAATATTTTCAGGCACATAAGCCCCACGACTTCTGCAGAACCATAAATGTATTCGCTTATCTCCTCAGCATTATATCTTTTGTATGTCAGATCCATTTCCATGCTGTGCAAAAAAGCCTCAATGTATTCATGATCGATGTGGTATTCGTTGACCACCATTTGGAAGCTGTGAAGAATAGGGTTAGAACAGTATTTGTTTCTTATGGCCTTAAAAGTATCGTCCCGTAAATTTTGGAGCAGTTCTTTTTTGTTTTGGTCGTGAAAGGTATCTACAATTTCATCGGCGAAGCGCACAAATCCATAGATGGCATAAATGGCCGGCCGGTATTCCGGTTTAAACAGCCTGATGCCAAAAGAGAATGAGGTGCTGTAATTGTTGGCTGTAATTTTGCTGCAATCAAATGCGTTTTTATCGTAAAGTTGCATTGTACTTTTCAATTCGTTCAACAGCTAATTTGGAGCTGATAACAACCATGGGCAGTCCGGTGCCGGGAACGGTTGAAGCTCCCGCATAAAATACGTTTTTCCACTTTTCGTCGAAATTTTTTGGTCTGAACCCGCCAATTTGATTCATGTCATGGGCAAGGCCCAGTGCGCTCCCTTTGTGCAGATTGAATTGATCTCGCCAATCTTCAGGAGTATAAATGGTTTTTGACATGATTTGCTTGTGGATATCTACCCCGATCCGTTGACTAAAATCAGTAATAATGCTATTCACAATTTCATCCCTGTCACTCCAGTCGGGTTTGAATCGTAAATCAGGAACCGGACAGACAAAAAAGAGGCTTTCACATCCTTCAGGGGCCGCATCTTTATTGGAGTGAGACAAAACATTGACATAGTAATAAGGTTTTTCAAAAGATGTGGGATTCGTGAAAATTTTGTTGGCATACTCCTTGAAGTTGGTGCCCAGGTAATAATTGTGGTGCTGAATACCCGGAATTTTTTGATTAACACCCAAATAAAAGGTCAGGGTCCCCATTGTCCACTTGAGTTTATTTAATTTCTCTTCTGAATAGGCTGGGCGCTTAAATATTTTCCCCCTGAACCAGGCTGCATCCCCGTTAATGAGATAAATGTCAGCTTCCCATTTGTTCCCATTCGAATCGGTGAGGTACTTCAACTGGTTATCGGTTTCCTTAAAACCTGTAATTTCGGTGTTGTAATGAATTTTAATGTTCTGTTTTTCTATCTCTCGCACAAGTCCTTCTACTATTTTATACATCCCTCCTTCCACATTAAAGTAGCCATTATGTATAAACTCTGTGTAAGACAGCAACGAATATACAGCGGGTGTGTCAAATGGAGTACGGCCTACAAAAAATGCGACCAGTGAAAGAATTTGCCTTACTTCGTCGGAGGAAAAATATTTGGAAACCTGTTGCCAGAAGCTGCGGAAAAGAACAGGCATGAGTGAGGGAGGGGCTTTCATTAGTGTGAAAAAGTAGTGCAACAGGGAGTTGTAATTTTTCCGTACAACCAGGTCAACCGTGCCATCAAAAAGTTTTTGTCCTGTGCCGAGGTATTTTTTAATTTTTTCCTCCAGGTTGGGCTCCACCTCTTTGAACTCCTCTGCCAGTCGGGACAAGTCTTTGTACATGGTATACGTCTTGCCGGTTCCCAGAAAGTTTACCGTGTAAAGCGGATCGAGCTCCACAAACTTAAAAGGCATTTCAATGCCGGCATCCTGAACAAACTCATCGAATTCGTAGGACATGCTGAAAAAACTGGGGCCAACATCGAAGGTGAATCCATCTTTTTTGAGCTGGTTCAACCGCCCTCCGGCTTTGCTGTTTTTCTCCACCAGTTCCACCTGGTAACCTCTTCGCGACAGGCGAAGGGCAGAAACCAGCCCGGCCAGCCCACTTCCTGCAATCAACACTTTTTTTCCCATATAATGCGTTATTTATTTTTTAATGAAGGTAGTAATTCATTTTGTATCCATTTAAATTCAGGTTCAATTTTTAACGCTTTTTCATAAAAAAGGATGGCTTGATCCTTGTTGCCTTCTTCTGCTTCCATTTGTCCGGCAATGGCAAGCAGGTTTAAATACATCCAATTTTGGTCTGTAGCCCCGGTTTTTGTTTTTTCTATAATGTTGAGGGCATTTAAATAGTAATTCATCGCTTTGGCATAGGAACCACCAAACATTTCAGGCATGTGGTTCCAGATATTTCCCATTTCCATATTGGCCTGGAAACTTTCAGGGTTTTTATCCAGTGCTTTTTCAGCATGGTCCATGCTTTTGGGCCCTAAAAAAGGGGCCCGCCACTTTTTTAGCCCGATCCTGAAACCATATGCAGCAGCATGGTAAGCATGGTAGTCCGCTGTTTCCCCATTTAACGCTTTCAGAACTTCCAGGTTGTTTTCCATAAGGTCCAGGTAATGATTGGCTGCTTTCTTTTTGTCATTTCCCAGGCACCAACCGATATAGCCATATTGAAAATTGATTAAATCCAGCAGGTAGTGCGAATTTTCAACCTTTTCTTTTTCCATTTGATCGATGGCTTTTTCCCAGTTATTCATTTCCCCCGAAACAAAAGCATGGTAAACCATGGTACCGTAATTTTTTTGGGCCGGGGCTAAAACACTCAGACCGGCAAAAAAAAGCATTAACCAATATTTCTTCCTTTCCATCGGAATTTTTTATTTTTTTTGTTTCGGTATGATTCAATAACAATTTTGCCTAACAAAAGTTGTTGTAGAGGGGCAAGCCATAAATTGAGAATAATAGGTTGCCTGCTTAAATATGAACTGCCTGCCTTGGTGGCTAAAATGATAGCCAGGGAAGCAAGGGTAAAAACAGGGGGAAGGAAAAATGCGATGAAGAAAATGCCAAATGTCCCCGAAAACCAATAAAAAAATGCAGCCAGGTGGCTTCCTCCGAAAAATTCTGCCACACTGCGGGTGAGCCCCTTCATTGCATCATGGTATCCCTGATACATTCGGCAACTGATGGTTTCGTTTCCGGTCATGCACTGCATTTTAAGCATTTGGGTTTTATAGAGTCTTGCAATTAGAATATCCTCTACAAGGAGGTTTTTTACCCGTTTATGGGGCTGAATCTGAAGGTAGGTCTTCCGTTCAAATAACATAAACTGACCATTGGCCGCTGCCAGCGATGGTCTCTGGCTGGTTCGTGTGAGGATAAGCGGAAGCAGTGAAAGCAAAATGCTGTTCATTAGTGGAACGATCATTCTTTCACCTGTGGTTTTCATGATTTGTTTCGGAAAAATGGAGAGCAGTTTCAAATGGTGTTTTTGCATTTGAGCCAATGCACTTTCCAGGATTCCCGGTTTTAACCTGACATCCGAATCGAGGAACAGGAAATAATCGCCCCCGGCATTTTTGGCTAATACATGACAGGCGTTGTTTTTGCCCAGCCATCCCTCAGGAAGACCCGGCGACTCCAGTAAACGAATCCGGTTATCTTTCATTGAAAAGGCATTTACTACTTCCCGGGTCCTGTCGGTTGATTCATCATCAAAAACCAATACCTCGATGTTGGGGTAAGTCAGGCCCCCGATGTCGTTCAGGAGATTGGAGATGTTTTTTTCTTCATTGCGTGCCGGAATAAGCAACGAAACCTTTGGGCTGCCCTGTTGATTCTGCTTCTTCAGAACAGGGGAAAAAAGGAGGTTTGCTACCACAACGGTAAACCTCAGGGTAAAAAAGAGAACAAAAAAAGCGGCGATGTAGATCAAATCAGTTATTTTTCAGGTTCTTGTTTTGTTTATAGCTTCGCTCATAAAAAAGGTTATAATCTTTTTCAATATCATGCATGGTTTTTCCCGTGAAATCATATTCTTCGTAATAGGTGAAAAGCACGGGTTTTACCGACTCATAATATTCCACCAGATTCGCCACAAAAATCATCTGGAGTTGATTTTCCGTTTTTTCAAGAATCCAGTCAAAACCTTTTTCGAAATGAAGGGGATATTGATATTTCGACTCAAATTGTCCCTGCGGAAACAACGCCACCATATTCCCGGAATCTTTTAACAGTTCCACGGTGTATTGCAATGATTTGAGCGCCTCTTTTGAGTGCTTTTTTACCGAAAAAACGCCTCCTTTATTCAGAATCATATGCTCTTTCAGTTGCTTTTCTTCCATCATGATGTGAAACCGCTTTTTGAACCTCTTTTTATTCAGCGAAGAAATAAAAAATCCATCCCACCAACTGAAGTGGTTCGAGATGATTAGCAATGGCAGATGCGAATGATTCAGCTTTCCGGTCATATTTATTTTTCCGAAATGTATTTTCATTCGGGCCCAACCGTACCATACGAGAAAAGGATAAATAAACCAGTGATGTTTTGCTTTAATCATGTGTTGCCAAGTCTGAATACCAAAACTAAAATTACAAAAAACAGAAACTGAATACTAAAGACGGCTATCGCCAGGGGATTTTTGAATTCAACTTTTGTTTTTCTTATCATGAAGTGAAATAGGAAGGCCAGCAGAAACCAGGCAATGTAATTCCTTAGAGGAACGATTCCTCCTGCCCAGTCCCACATCCCAAGAAGCGGTGCAGCCTGCTCCAGAATCAGGTCGTAACCAACCATAAGGATCGGACCAAGAAAAAGACGGAGAAGCGGGTGAGGGGATACCTTATCAGCGATGACTTTTGTGCAGTAGACCAGCATAAGCCAGTTCAACCCTATCATGAGAGGTGTGTTCAGAATTTTTAAACCAAGGCCTCCCCCATAAATGTATTCACCAAACAGAACCCCGGTATAAACCCCGATCACCTCGGCGAAAAAGGAAACCACAAAAATGGTTAAAAAAACAACCAGGGTCTTCAAATTATACCCGGGTGTATGGTAAAAAGCTAAAAATGCCGCGCTCAGAAGCAAAGCGAAAGGGGTAAGTGTGCTGAACAACGCATGAGTCTGGGGGAGGATAAAGCCAATAACACCCACCACATAAAAGATGATCAAAAAATAAATGGCGTAAGTACTTTTTTTCAACTTCAATGTTTCCTTTTTATTATCGCGAATTTAATTCTATTTTTAGGATTTATAACCCCGAAAGGACAAAATAGTTCGGGATTGAAATTGACCATGAATTGCCAGCACGTGTTGACTTCGGGAAAGCTATTCTTATCCAGGAATTTCTGTGATCCTTTCAAAAAACAGATGAGGAGAAAAAAGTTCAGAAGAAGAATGATTTTAAGTTAGGTTTGTTTGGGTGTACGGTGATTCTTTTTGTTATTTTTACCCATCAATCAATCTAAAAACGAAATTGATGAAGCAATCATCTGTTTTTTTCATTATTTGCTTTTTGGCTGCATTCTCCTGGTCTGGCAGGTCAGATGCCCAGAACTGGACCCATTTCAGAGGATCGGAAATGGACGGGCACGCCCGTGTTGAGGTTGCCCCGTTGCAATGGAACGACTCCCTCCATATCTCCTGGAAGGTGCCTGTTAAAGGGAAAGGGTGGTCCTCTCCTGTGGTATATGAGGATCAAATCTGGTTGACTTCTGCCACAGACGATGGAACGGAATTTTATACGCTCTGTTTTGATTTGGAAACCGGGAAATTATTGAATGAACAAACAGTGTTTTACGCTGATGACCCTCAGCGAATTCATGGCACAAACTCTTATGCCACTCCAACTCCTTGTATTGAAGAGGGATATGTTTATGTCCATTACGGATCCTTCGGGACTGCCTGTATCAATACCAAAAATTTCAACATTGAATGGAAGCGGACCGATTTAAAATGTGACCACATGCAAGGCCCCGCTTCATCTCCCATATTGCATGGAGATTTACTCATTGTTCATTTGGAGGGAACAGAAGATCCCTATGTGGTGGCTCTGAATAAAAGTACAGGCGAAACCATCTGGAAAAGCATCCGACCTGCAGAAGTTTATGATCCACTGGAACCTGTTTACAGGAAATCATACCAAACCCCTATTGTGATTGAAGCAAACGGCAGGGAACTCCTGATTAGCAACGCTGCCTTCATGTGTTTTGCACATGATGTGAATACCGGTGAGGTGGTTTGGACAATTGAATATGGATATGACTCCACCGTTAGTCAACCCTTGTTTTGGAACGGACTTGTTTTTGTGAACTCTGGATGGATTTTCTTAGACAATAAGCCTTACTTTACGCGGCAATTTGCGGTTGACCCGGGCGGAAAGGGCGATGTTACTGAAACCCATGTGAAATGGATGGTTGAGGAAGAGGTGCCCCAAATTCCAACTCCCGTTATTGTGGAGGGCAAAATGTATATGGTTCACGACCGGGGCATGGTTACCTGCCTGGATGCTTTAACCGGCAAGGTTTTATGGAAAGAAAAATTGCGCGGAAACTTCAATGCCTCTCCAATTTATGCGGCTGGAAATATCTACTTTTTTAATGTGAAAGGAGACTGTACCATCGTTAAGCCCGGTGATGATTTTCAAAAAATAGCCGAAAACAGCATCGGTGAAAACGTTAAAGCTGTTCCGGCTTTTGTTGAAAATCGTATGATCCTTCGTACAGAAAGGTATTTGTATTCTATTCAGTGATTACAGGCTTTGAATAACCTTCTCCATCCTTTTTTTGATTTCTGTGGCAATTTCCTGAACAGTGTCGTTCTTTACTGCCATCATGGAAGCAAGCGGGTCGACGGCCGTTACTTCTATTTCCCCATTGTTATGTTCTTGTACAACAACGTTGCAGGGGAGTAAAACGCCCAGATTCTTTTCGCTCAGCACGGCTTTATGCGCAAATTTGGGATTGCAGGCTCCCAGTATCTGGTATTTCCTGAAATCAACATCCAGTTTCATTTTAAATGTTTGCTGCATGTCGATTTCCGCCGGAACTCCAAAGCCCTCTTTAGACAATTCAGATTTCACCAATTCAATAACATCTTCAAAACTTTTTCCTTTTATGGTAATGCTGTTAAAATAACTCATATCGTTTTATTTTAAAATTAATATGCTTCAATCGCTATTTACAACAAATTACGGGCGAATCCGTTCATTTCATCCCTCCAAATTTCGGGGGTGATTATTTTTGGGACTTTTTTTTAGCAGTCATCTTTTTTTAGAGGGGCATCATTCGATTTTTGTGTTCTTTTTGGAAGGTTGTTTCATTTTTTTGAGGGGTCTGCCCAAAAAATAGGTTTTTGAATTTTTGGTGGAGATTCAAGGAATTTTCAATCTAAATGTAAAAATATTTCTTTAAATATAGAATATTGTAAATTAATAATTGTTTATTGCGACAAAATGTATATTTTTGGGGCAAAATAGATTTGTAAATTTAATAGTTATGATATGTGTGGAATTGTATGTGCATTTGATTTAAAAACCGATCCTCAGAGCCTTAGG
>CAYTDH010000003.1:0-21302 GCA_964436325.1 uncultured Tangfeifania sp. | reverse complement strand
GCTGGAAATGTCGAAAAAGTTGCGTCACCGGGGGCCTGACTGGTCAGGGGTATACTGTGGTGATAAAGCAATTATTGCCCACGAGCGGTTGTCTATCGTTGATCCTGAGTCGGGAGGACAGCCCCTTTACAGTAAAGATGGGAAATTGATCCTTGGCGTGAATGGTGAGATTTATAACCACCGGGAAATTCGAAAACAGTTTGAGGGACGGTATGAATTTTTAACCGGTTCCGACTGCGAAGTTATTTTGGCCCTTTATCGTGATAAAAAAGAAAAATTTCTTGATGACATGAATGGTATCTTTGCTTTCGGTCTTTATGACGAAGAGGAAGATGCCTGGTTAATTGCCCGTGATCATATAGGCATTATTCCGTTATACCAGGGATGGGACAAGCATGGAAACTATTACGTAGCCTCTGAATTAAAAGCCCTTGAAGGGTATTGTACCAAAATTGAGGAGTTTCCTCCCGGCCATTATTTTTACAGCAAGGACGGAAAAATTAAGCGCTGGTATGAACGTGACTGGATGGACTATGAAAATGTAAAGGATAACCCAGCCGACATCGATGAATTATCGCAGGCCCTCGAAGATGCTGTTCACCGGCAGTTGATGTCCGATGTACCCTATGGTGTCTTGTTATCGGGTGGGCTCGATTCGTCGATTACTTCCGCACTGGCCAAAAAGTTTTCGGCCAAGCGAATCGAGGATAATGATCAAAAAGATGCGTGGTGGCCTCAATTGCACTCTTTCGTTATTGGCCTTGAGGGCTCTCCCGATTTGGCGGCTGCCCGAAAAGTGGCTGACAGCATCGGTACCGTGCATCATGAAATTCATTATACCATTCAGGAAGGGTTGGATGCCATTCGCGATGTGATTTACCATATCGAAACGTTTGATGTGACAACAGTAAGGGCTTCTACCCCAATGTATATGGTGGCCCGGGTTATCAAATCAATGGGTATAAAGATGGTGCTGACCGGAGAGGGAGCCGATGAGATTTTCGGTGGTTACCTCTATTTTCATAAAGCGCCTAATGCCGAAGAGTTTCATAAAGAGAGCGTTCGAAAAGTGAGCCGTCTTCATCTTTATGACTGCCTCCGCGCTAATAAGTCACTCGCTTCCTGGGGGGTTGAAGGCCGCGTTCCATTTCTCGATAAGGAATTTATTGACATAGCCATGCGGTTTAATCCCGAAATGAAAATGGCCCGTGATGGCCGCATTGAAAAATGGTGCCTGCGTAAGGGATTTGAAAAATACATGCCTGAAAGTGTCGCCTGGCGTCAGAAAGAACAGTTTTCCGATGGGGTGGGGTATGGCTGGATCGATACTCTCAAAAAGATTGCCAGTGAACAGGTAACCGATGAAATGATGGAAAATGCCAATTACCGGTTCCCGGTGAATACTCCTCAAAATAAGGAGGAATATATGTACCGTGCCATTTACAGTGAGCATTTTCCATCCGATCAGGCCGCCGCATGTGTGCCTTCGGTTCCTTCCATTGCCTGCAGTACCGGAGAAGCTCTCGCCTGGGACAAGTCCTTTCAGAATAACGCAGACCCCTCGGGGAGAGCTGTAAATACCGTTCATGAAAAAGGAACTATTTTTGCTGATCTGAAACGAAACAAGGAACCCAAGGTCCTCTGAATGTATTTTTTAAAAGCTTGAAAAACAGACTTTTCATGCAGAGAAGGTGAACCGGGCTTACCGGGAAGTACTTCCCGCAGGCCTGGTAAGTTTCAGGAAATTATTTATCAGATTGTGGTTGTAGAATTCCGGATGAAACTGGCAGGTGTACAACGGTTTATTACGGTGTTTCATAATTTGATTCTTGCAGGTTTCCGAAGACGCAAGTAAATCAAAATCCGGAGGCAGCGTAATTGAATCGTTGTGCATCTGTTTGACCTGGAACTGACGGGGCATTCCGTCAAAAAGTACATCCTCTTTCGCAATTTTTACCTTATAATCACCTGATTCGGGCTCCTCACTGCGCAAAAGACGGGCCCCGTAAAGGTAGCCTGTGATATGGTGACCCGCACAAATGCCAAGCACAGGTTTTTCGAACGATTTAATCCAGCCGAAATAGGCCTGGTGGTGCTCTACGATGTCATTCCCCTGCGGAGAACCTGACAGAATCACTCCGTCAACAGTGCTTAAGTCAAAGGTCGGGCATCCGTCATATTCAATGGTTACCCATTCCATTCCTGCCCTGGAAACAATTTTTTCCAGCGGTCTGGTAAATTCGGTAATTCCAGGTGCTGCATTATTTACGATCAATATTTTGGGCATTGCGGATATTTTGTTGATGCAAATTTATCAATTTCAGGAAACCGGCCATGTTGAAAATGTTTTTTGTGTTGAATGGAATTCTTATCTTGCGGCTCTGAAATACATTTAATTATGAATTAATATTTTTTGGAATGAAGAAATTTGTGTTTTTTATGATAGGGCTTGCCTTTTTTGCCTGCAACCAGCAGCCCGAAGGCTTTGAAATAGAAGTAAACCTTGAAGGTGCCGATGGAAAAGTTTTACTGGAAAAACGGGGTGAGAGCCGCTGGATTCCGGTGGATACTGCCGAAATTACCGGTGGTACTGCTTTGCTTAAGGGGCAGGTGGAAAATCCGCGTGATTATTACCTTTCGCTGTTGGGAACCCGTGCGAAAACCATTGTTTTTGTGGAAAACACCCGCATGACGGTATCCGGGAAAGCCGATTCACTTGCTTCTGTGGAAGTAAGCGGGTCATCAACCCATGATGAGTACAACCGGATTAATGATCAGATAGGTGAAATCGGAGATGAGTACATGGCTCTTTATCAGCAGGCAAGAGAGGCCGGCGCCGGGGGGGATACCCAAAAAGCTGAGCAACTCATGGAGCAGGTGAATGAATTGTATGAAAGTACCAATACCCTGCAAAAAGATTTCGTAAAAAACAACCCTGCTTCCTATGCAGCTCCCTATTTTTTAACCCGGATACAACACGGTTTGGAACTCGGTGAGCTCGAAAACCTGGTTGATGGACTGGCTCCGGAAATGGATTCGCTCACTTCAATTCAATCACTGAAAGAGCGTATCGCCAAACTTAAAACCGTTGCTGTGGGACAAAAAGCCCCCGATTTCACCATGAATGACCCCGAAGGAAATCCGGTGACTTTTTCAGATGTCTATGCCCGGAATGAATATACCCTTCTTGATTTTTGGGCTGCCTGGTGTGGTCCCTGCCGGGCGGAAAACCCCAATATTGTTGCTGTTTTTAACGATTACCAGGACCAGGGGTTCGGGGTTTTTGGGGTGTCTCTCGACCGAAGTAAGGAAGAATGGCTTAAGGCCATTGAAGACGATCAACTGACCTGGCCGCATGTTTCGGATTTGAATTACTGGAACAATGCAGCCGCACAGTTGTATGCGGTTAATTCCATCCCCGCCAGCGTGATCGTGGATAAAAACGGGACCATAGTGGCCAAGGATAAACGGGACGATGAATTGCGGAAGACGGTCGATCAATTACTGAATTAACAGATTTTATTCGCTTCTCTGAAAAAGCCTCTTCCGGAAGAGGCTTTTTTTGGCTTAATTGCTACTTTTGCGGTCCTGATGATGCAAGAATATTTTGGTGAAATTGCAGGTGTTTTAACCGCCGTTTTCTGGACAGTGACCAGCATGGCTTTTGAATCGGCAGGGAAAAAAGTGGGTTCTCTTGCCGTTAACCTTATCAGGCTTGTGATGGCTTTTTTTCTGATTGGCGCATACAGCTGGATTGTGCGCGGCTATTTTTTCCCTGCAGATGCTACCCTTTATCAGTGGAAGTGGCTTGCACTTTCCGGGCTGGTTGGTTTTGTCATTGGTGATCTTTTCCTTTTTCAGGCTTTTGTTGTTGTTGGGGCCCGTATCTCCATGCTTGTTATGTCGCTTGCTCCGCCGTTTGCCGCTTTCGTTGGATGGCTTGTCCTTGGGGAGGTTCTTACTCCCATGAACTGGCTGGGAATGGGGGTTACTATGACAGGAATTGTAATCGTCATACTCAAAAGGGAGAAAACCGGACCCAATGGCTCGTTGACCAAAAAATTGAAATCGCGTTATTCCATACCGGGAATTTTGCTGGCAACAGGAGGCGCTGTGGGCCAGGCTACCGGACTTGTGCTCAGTAAAAAAGGGATGGGAAGTTACGACGCTTTTTCGGCTTCCCAGATTCGTGTGCTGGCCGGAATTGCCGGGTTCTCCATTTTGTTCTTTTTTATTCGCCGCTGGTCGCGGGTCTGGTTGGCTTTGAAACACCAATCTGCAATGAAGCGAATAACCCTTGGCGCGTTTTTCGGGCCCTTTTTGGGTGTTTCCTTTTCCCTGCTCGCCGTCCAGCATACCGAAACGGGCATCGCTGCAACCCTCATGGCCATTGTTCCCGTGCTGATTATTCCTCCCTCTGTATTGTTTTTCCATGAAAAAGTGAATCTCACTGAGATTATCGGGGCGGTTATTACCGTTGGGGGCATTGCTTTGTTCTTTTTGTGAGATAATTGATCTGAATGATTATTTTTGCAAAAAACAAATTTGATGACAGGAAAGGATCTGCGGATAATATTTTTGGGCACACCAGGTTTTGCAGTAGCCAGTTTAAAACGGATGGTTGAAGAAGGATATAATATCGTGGGAGTTGTTACTGCTCCTGATAAACCTGCCGGGCGTGGAAAAAAGCTAACACAACCCCCGGTCAAAAAGTTGGCCCTTGAGAAGGGACTGAACGTCCTGCAGCCCGAAAAACTGAAAAATCCCGGGTTCATTGAAACGTTAAAAGCTCTTGACGCCGATCTTCAGGTCGTTGTGGCCTTTCGTATGCTCCCCGAGGTGGTCTGGAGCATGCCCCGGCTGGGGACATTCAATTTGCATGCATCACTTTTGCCCGATTACCGCGGGGCCGCTCCACTGAACTGGGCTATAATCAACGGTGAAACCAGGACGGGGGTGACAACTTTTTTGCTTGACCAGAAGATTGATACCGGGAAAATTTTATTCAGGGAAGGAATAAAAATCGGGAAAAACGATACCGTAGGTGATATCCATGACAAATTAATGGATACCGGAGCGGAGTTGGTTATAAGAACCATTGATGCCCTGGCAAAAGGACAGGTCAAACCCCTACCACAAAGTGAGGTCATGTCAGATAAAAAGATAAAGCCTGCTCCCCGTATTTTTAAAGAAGATTGTAAAATTAACTGGACCAAAGAAGTGGAAACAGTCCGGAATTTGATCCGCGGGCTTTCTCCCTATCCTGCTGCATGGGCCAACCTGGTCCATAAGGAAACCGGGAGAACCATTCCGTGTAAACTATTTTTTGCCCAGCCGGTTATTGCTACAGAAACAGCATCACCCGGAACCATTGAATCTGATGATGAAAACTGGCTTAATGTGGCTTGCGGAAATGGCTGGCTCGAAATTACCGACTTACAGCTTTCCGGAAAGAAAAGGATGAAGGCAGCAGATTTTCTCCGGGGGTTTCGGAATATTATCGATTATTGTTTTGAATAATGTGCCTGCATAGTATCAGCGGCTGACAACTCCCTGCCACCCTGTCACAATCTGTGACAATTGTCTTTCTTGTTGTTTTACAGGATTTTGTGAATCTCTTGCTGACTTTTTTGTCCATTCAAAATGTTATTTTGTCTATTTTCCCTTCCATTAAAGGCCTGCATTGCGGTTGGCATAAAATATGCAATTGGAGAGTGTCGATTTTTGAAAATGTGTAATTATTAAAAACTGAAAACAATGGCAGAACTAAAAGGCAAAATTCTGGCTGGAAAGATCCTGGTAAAACCCCAGGACGCCGATGAAAAAACAGAAAGTGGTATTATTATTCCCGATTCAGCAAAAGAAAAACCACAAGAGGGAACCGTGGTTTTGATCGGAGCAGACAAAAAAGACGAACCCATGGAAGTAAAAGTGGGAGACGTTGTTGTTTATGGAAAATATTCAGGAACTGAATTGACCATAGATGGAACGGATTACTTGTTGATGTCTCAATCCGATGTTTTGTATATCGCATAATTCAATCCAAAAAAAGAGAATAAAATGGCAAAAGAAATTAAATTTGAAATTGAAGCCCGTGACAAATTAAAATCAGGGGTTGACCAGTTGGCCAACACAGTAAGGGTTACACTCGGACCGAAAGGACGTAATGTCGTAATCGAGAAAAAGTTTGGTGCACCTCAAATGACGAAAGATGGAGTAACCGTTGCCAAAGAAATTGAACTTCCCGATGCTTATGAAAATCTGGGAGCTCAAATGGTGAAGGAAGTAGCCTCCAAAACAGGTGATGATGCAGGTGACGGTACAACAACCGCAACCGTTTTGGCCCAGTCCATTATCAGCGTAGGTCTCAAAAACGTTGCTTCCGGGGCCAATCCCATGGACCTCAAAAGGGGTATCGATAAAGCCGTAAAGAGAGTTGTTGAAAACCTGGCCGAACAAGCCCACACCATTGGTGACGACTACAAAAAGATCGAATCTGTTGCTAAAGTTTCAGCCAACAACGATGAAACAATTGGTTCATTGATTGCTGAAGCCATGCAAAAGGTACACAAAGAAGGCGTAATTACCATCGAAGAATCGAAAGGTACCGAAACGTATGTGGATGTGGTGGAAGGAATGCAGTTTGATCGCGGTTACATCTCTCCTTACTTTGTTACCGATGCCGAGAAAATGCAAGCTGACCTTGAAAATCCCTACATTCTGATTCACGATAAAAAGATCAGTACCATGAAAGATCTGCTTCCTATCCTGGAGGCGACCGCACAAAACGGAAAACCGCTGATGATTATTTCCGAAGATGTGGATGGGGAAGCACTTGCAACACTTGTTGTGAACCGCTTGCGTGGGTCACTAAAAGTTTGCGCCGTTAAAGCACCTGGTTTCGGTGACCGCCGGAAAGAGATGCTCGAGGATATTGCCATTCTGACAGGTGGTACCGTAATTACCGAAGAGAAAGGGATGAAGCTTGAACAAGCTACCCTTGATATGCTGGGACAGGCAGAAAAAGTTACCGTTGACAAGGAAAATACCACCATCGTGAATGGTGCCGGTGACCAAAAAAGTATTTCTGCCAGGGTTTCCCAAATCAAAAAGCAGATTGAAACCACGACTTCCGATTACGACAAGGAAAAACTGCAGGAACGTTTGGCCAAACTGGCCGGTGGTGTTGCTGTAATTTATGTCGGAGCTGCATCCGAAGTGGAGATGAAGGAGAAAAAAGACCGTGTGGATGATGCCCTGAGTGCAACCCGCGCAGCAGTTGAGGAAGGTATTATTCCAGGAGGTGGTGTTGCTTACCTTCGTTCTTTCGATGCCGTATGTGAACTTAAAGGAGAAAATAACGATGAACAAACCGGTATCGATATCATAAAACGGGCTATTGAAGAACCGCTTCGTCAGATCGTTGAAAATGCAGGTAAAGAAGGTGCTGTTATCGTACAGAAAGTAAGAGAAGGAAAAGACGACTATGGTTATAATGCCCGCGTCGACGAATTCCAGCATCTCTATGAAACGGGAGTTATCGACCCGGTAAAAGTGGCTCGCATTGCCCTTGAAAATGCCGCTTCCATTGCTGGTATGTTTATAACAACCGAAGCTGTTATTGTAGAAGAGAAAGAGGAGAATCCTCCTGCCCCGCCAGCCGGTGGTGCACCCGGAATGGGCGGAATGGGCGGTATGATGTAAAATATTGCTCTTGTTTAATTATTATCGAAGCCCTTCCTTTACCGGAAGGGCTTTTTTGTTTTTAATGGAAGGAGTTATCCCGGCAATCGAGTCGCATTGGGGCGCTCCGGGTTTATTTTTGCCGTTTTTTTATTTCCAAAATCCTGACGATTGTCAGAGTCTGTTATTTAACATCTTTCCTTTTTTTGTAATCCGCTGGTATACAGAGCTTGGAGAAATGAATTTATGTCCTGGGAATCCATTATTTAAAAAGGAAGTTCCCTAACTTTATTCGGTCATTTTTAAATTATTGCATTCATGAAAACAGCTATAGGCGATTTCATTTCAGAACTTCAAAGCCGGACTCCCGGCGAAAAAGAGTTTCATCAGGCCGTTGAAGAAGTTCTTGGTTCCGTATGGGATTTTTATCAGCAAAACCCGCGTTATCAGCGGGCGGGTATTTTGGAGCGAATGGTCGAACCCGAAAGGGTTATTATGTTTCGGGTTCCATGGGTCGATGATCAGGGAAATGTACAAGTCAACCGGGGATACCGGGTGGAGTTCAATTCGGCTTTGGGCCCTTATAAGGGAGGACTCAGGTTCCATTCCAGTGTTACGTTGAGTATTCTTAAATTCCTGGGCTTTGAACAAACTTTCAAAAACAGTCTGACAACCCTTCCCATGGGAGGAGGTAAAGGGGGGTCCGATTTTAGTCCGAAGGGAAAATCCGATGGGGAGATCATGCGCTTTTGTCAGTCTTTTATGACCGAATTGTTCCGCCATATTGGGCCCCATACCGATGTCCCGGCAGGGGATATCGGGGTAGGCGGCCGCGAAATCGGGTATCTTTTTGGACAATACAAACGGTTAAGAAATGAATTTACCGGGGTAATGACCGGCAAGGGAATCGAATGGGGAGGTAGCCTTATCCGTCCTGAAGCAACGGGTTTTGGAGCGGTTTACTTTGTTCAGCACATGCTGCGCCGCATTGGAAAAGATATTGAAGGATTGAATTTTGCTGTGTCGGGGTTTGGGAATGTCGCCTGGGGGGCGATTACCAAAATCAATGAACTCGGAGGGAAAGTGGTGACCATCTCCGGTCCTGATGGGTATGTACACGATAAAGATGGAATACGCGATGATAAACTCGATTATTTGCTCGAACTCCGGGCCAGCAATAACGATGTGGTTGCTCCTTATGCCGAAGAATTTGATGTGAAATTTGTTCCCGGCCGCCGTCCCTGGGATGTTCCCGTTCAGGTGGCCATTCCCTGTGCCACCGAAAATGAAGTGGGGTTGCCCGATGCCAGGAAACTGGTAAAAAATGGATGCTTCTTGTTTGCAGAGGCCTCCAATATGGGATGCACCGCCGAGGCTGCCGAATATCTTGGAAGTCAAATCGATTATGCCCCCGGAAAAGCTGTAAATGCAGGGGGAGTTGCTGTGTCGGGCCTGGAAATGTCTCAAAATAGCATGCGAATTAGCTGGCCCCGCCACGAAGTGGATGAACGCCTCAAAGAAATAATGAAAAGCATTCATGACCGGTGCGTTACTTTTGGAGTAGACGCAGGGAAGGTCGATTATGTGAAAGGTGCAAATATTGGCGGTTTTGTGAAAGTGGCCGATGCCATGCTTGCCCAGGGAGTGGTTTAAATAACAGCAATTCCGTGATTGGTTTTTTTTAGAGATAAATGAAACGAGCCATGATCCGCCTGTTGGCCGAACACACAGGAAAATGTTTATATGGCGGGTTACATGTGTTACCATTTTAAAAAACAATTATAAACACATGAAAATTTAATCTATTGGTAAAATACAAAATGGCTTTAGGATAATGTACTTTTATACATTTGTCGAAATTTAGTTTTTCGACATGCTGATTGATACACATTCACATATTTATTCGGAAGATTTTGTGCATGACATTGATGATGTTATGCAGCGTGCATACGACAATGACGTGAAAAAACTTATTCTACCGAATATTGATTCCGGCTCCATCAAACGATTGGTCGATTTGAGTGATTCCTATCCTCACCTTTGTTATCCCTTAATGGGACTGCATCCAACGTCGGTCGCCGACGACTACCAGGAAGAACTCGCAGCGGTTGAATATTGGCTGGGAAAACGAAAGTTTTACGGAATAGGAGAGATTGGCATTGATTTGTATTGGGAACAATCTTTTGTGGAAGAACAAAAAGATGCCTTCAGGTATCAGATTAAACTGGCGAAGACACATGATTTGCCCGTGGTTATTCACCTGAGGAACTCTTTTGATGAGGTCTATGCCATCGTAAAGGAAGAACAAAACGGGCACCTCAGAGGAACTTTCCATTGTTTTACCGGCAACCGGGAAGAGGCCCAAAAAGTGGTCGACCTGGGGTTTTATCTGGGAATTGGGGGAGTAGTAACCTTTAAGAACAGCCGGCTCGATGAGGTGATCCAATCGGTTGATGTTCATAATCTCCTGCTTGAAACAGATGCTCCCTATCTTTCACCTGTTCCAAAAAGGGGAAGAAGAAATGAAAGCGCTTACCTCGTTTTTGTCGCCCAGAAAGTAGCCGAAGTTTATGGAATTACGGTTGAAAAGGTTGCAGAAATAACGACAGCTAATGCCCGGAATTTATTTGGAATTTGATAAATTGCACCGTTAAAGACTGAACGGAGCATATGTTGGAAATAGATAGTAGAAAAACTGCTGTTCTCATTATTTATACCGGAGGAACCATAGGAATGGTTCACCGGCCTGATAGCGGAACACTCGGTCCCGTTAATTTTGAGCAGATAAAAGACGAAATCCCTGAGTTAAATAAACTGGAATCGACTATCCAAACCATTACTTTTGATCCACCACTCGATTCCTCCAACGTTAACCCTGCAGTTTGGTTGAAAATTGCCCGTACCATTTACGAAAATTACCATCAGTTTGACGGATTTGTTGTTTTGCATGGCACTGATACGATGGCCTACACTGCCTCAGCCCTGAGTTTCATGTTTAAAAACCTGGCCAAACCCATTGTGATGACCGGTTCACAACTCCCGGTGGGTACGTTGCGGACGGATGGAAAGGAGAATCTGATTACGGCGGTAGAAATTGCAGCCGCATACCGCGGGGGAAAAAGCATTGTTCCTGAAGTTTGTATTTATTTTGACTCCAAACTCTACAGGGGCAACAGGACGGTTAAGCGCGACGCAGACCTTTTTAGTGCATTTCGTTCGGTCAATTATCCTGAACTTGCTGTTGCCGGTATTGATATTCGCTTCCGAACAGAATTTATCCATTATCCGGAAAGCCGTACTCCTTTAATACTGAATACCCGTTTTGATGATAATGTGTTGATTTTGAAGATATTTCCTGGAATGAACGAAAAAGTTTTCAGTGCCATGCTCACCATACCCGGTTTGAGGGGGGTTGTACTTGAAACATTCGGGGCGGGGAATGTTCCGACCAACCGCTGGTTGATCCGGTGCATAAAAAATGCTGTCCGGAAGAATATGCTTCTGCTGAATGTAACCCAGTGTGAGGGGGGAAGTGTTTCTATGGGACAGTATGAAACCAGTCTGGAGTTGATGGAAGCCGGCGTGGTTTCAGGAAGAGACATCACAACAGAGGCCGCAATTACCAAACTTATGTTTCTTTTAGGACAAGACCTTTCATATGCTGAAACTAAAAATGAGTTGAATAAAAACCTGCGCGGGGAAATAAGTGAATAGCAACCTTTTTTTTTCATATTTTTTTATTATTTTGCAACCCTCAAAATTGAGGCATGCCGGAAAAAAGGAGAGGTGCAGGAGTGGCTTAACTGGCACGCCTGGAAAGCGTGTGTACCGCGAAACGGTACCGGGGGTTCGAATCCCCCTCTCTCCGCCAGTTCTTGAATTGTGCTGCCAGGTGAATGAAGTAGACATTATACCCAGGTGAAAGAATTTGTTTCGTTTAAATGGGGGGGGTGGATTCAATTAAAGTATTTTTTATTTGATTATTTAAAATGAAAACATGTTATTTGTTGTGTGAAAAAGTTGGGATTAATTCAAATAATACAAAAAATCAACGAGATTATTAATTAAAAATTCAAATTAATTATGAAAAGACTATTCGCGTTAATAGCAGTATCCGGGATGCTGTTTTTTATGGCATCAAATGTTGCGGTTGCACAGGAAGAAGCAGCAGCACAAGACACAGCAAGTGCAGAAAGTGAGCAGGTTGATTTGACCGCCGACCCTGTTGAGGAAGCTGCTGCAGCTGCTGAAGAAGGCAGATCATTGCACAGTCAGTTAAAGCAAAAGTTTATTGAGGGTAATCCAACATTTATGTCATTTGTGTTGATCGCTCTTATTCTAGGACTTGCATTTGCCATTGAAAGAGTTCTTTACCTCAACCTGGCAACCAGCAATACCAAAAAATTGCTTACCAACGTTGAAGAAGCACTCGAAAATGGGGGAGTGGAAGCAGCTAAAGAAGTGTGCCGGAAGACACGGGGCCCGGTGGCAAGTATTTTCTATCAGGGGCTCGACCGTGTAGATCACGGGATTGACGTGGTTGAAAAGTCAATCATCTCTTACGGAGGTGTTCAGGCTGGTTTGTTGGAAAAAGGATTGAGCTGGATTGCGCTCTTTATCGCCCTGGCTCCCATGCTTGGTTTTATGGGAACAGTAATTGGTATGATTGGCGCTTTCGATGCGATTGAAGTCGCAGGGGATATCTCTCCCTCACTGGTTGCCGGTGGTATTAAGGTGGCTTTGATTACAACAGTATCCGGTCTTGTTGTGGCCATTATCCTGCAAATTTTCTATAACTATTGTGTGGCTAAAATTGACAGCATCATTAATAATATGGAAGATGCTTCCATTTCATTGTTAGACATTTTGGTTAAACATAACATGAAAAATAAATAAGAATACCCATGACTAAAGTAGGAAGAATTGTAACCATATTGCTGTGGGTCCTGCTCATTGTTTCGGCTGTTCTTATTGTCTCCATGATGGTGAACATTAGTGAGAATGAGGCCGATCCCACAATGAGTGGTTGGATTAACACCAACCTGGTGTGGACCTACATTTTAATGGGCATTGGTGCCGGTATTGCCATTTTGGCAAGTCTTTTCCATATGATTACCGACATCAAAGCCGCTAAAAAAGGTTTGTTATCCCTGCTCTTTCTTGGAGCAGTGGCTGTTGTTTCTTATGTGCTGGCCTCCGATGAAATACCCCAGTTCCTGGGAGTTCAAAAGTTTATTAACGACGGAACGCTGACAGCACAAGTTGCTAGATTCGTGGATACCGGTTTATATGCAACCTATATCCTGCTTGGACTGGCGGTGTTGTCGATTGCATTTTCATCGGTGACCCGATTGTTTAAATAATTTAATGCGTGGTAAAAAACAGGAAAATTAATTATGGCTAGAAAAATTCCGGAAATACCGTCAGCATCATTGGCAGATATTGCGTTTATGCTGCTTATTTTTTTCCTGGTAACAACCACGATGGACGTTGACAGCGGATTGGAAAGAAGACTTCCCCAATGGGTCGATCCCGAAGAGCTCGAAGATGATCAGCAGATCAAAGAGCGAAATGTTTTTGTTGTTCTGGTGAACCGGAACAACGATTTGTTGGTGGAAGGCGAATATGCTGATATCGAAAATTTACGTGATCGTGCCAAAGAATTTATGGCAAATCCTTATAACGAAGAAGATCTACCCGAAAAGGAACCAAAACAAATTCCTTTTTTCGGTGAAACGATGGTTACAAAAGGAGTTATATCATTGCGTAATGACCTTGATACACAGTATGGTACCTATATTGCTGTTCAAAACGAACTGGTTGCTGCCATTAATGAATTAAGAGATGAATTAGCGAGAGATGAATTTGGTAAACCTTATGAAGAACTCGAAAAGGATCAACAGGATGCCATTCGCGATATTTATCCCTCGAGAATCTCTGAAGCTGAACCCAAAAAGGTAGGAGGAAATTAGATATGAGTAAATTCAGAAAAAAAGGGGAAAAAGAAGTCCCTCCCATTTCAACAGCTTCCTTACCAGATATTGTTTTTATGTTGCTGTTCTTTTTCATGGTAAGTACTACCATGCGTGAAGTTACCTATAAGGTGGAAATCACACTTCCTGAGGCAACAGAACTGAGTAAACTGGAGAAAAAATCACTGGTGAGCTATATCTATGTGGGTGAACCTTTAAAACAATACCAAAAAACGTTTGGTGTGGCTCCCCGGATTCAGTTGAACGATCAGTTTGCAGGTGTGGGTGATATTCAGGACTATGTAATTGCCGAAAGGGAAGCCAGGGATGAAGCTGAGCGGCCTTTCATGATTACCTCTCTTAAAATCGATGAAAATACCAAAATGGGTATTGTCAGCGATATCAAGCAGGAGTTGAGAAAGGCTGCTGCCTTGCATATCAACTACTCCTCCAGGCAAAAAGTAGAACGCTAAGCTGTTTGAAACAGATTAATAGGATAAAAAAAAGGGAAGTGAAGAACTTCCCTTTTTTTTATGGCCCCGGGGCTTTTTATTCCTGGTCCTTCCTGATGAGGCGGAGATTTAATTCGTTGAGCTGGTCGTTGGACACAGGTGCCGGTGAATTAATCATGACATCCCTTCCCGCATTGTTTTTGGGAAAGGCAATGACGTCGCGTATTGAATCGAGCCCGGCAAACAGCGAAACAAGACGGTCAAAACCAAAAGCAATCCCAGCATGTGGCGGGGCTCCGTATTTAAAGGCATCCATGAGAAACCCAAATTGAGCACGAGCTTGTTCCCGGCTTAATCCAAGAACATGAAACATTTTCGATTGTAATTCGGCATCGAAAATCCGGACAGATCCTCCTCCTATTTCAACTCCGTTGATTACCAGGTCATAAGCATTGGCGCGAACATCCCCGGGCGCTGTTTCAAGTTTTGAAATGTCCTCTGGTTTTGGTGCAGTGAACGGATGGTGCATGGCATAAAATCGCCGGGTTTCATTGTCCCATTCCAACAATGGAAAATCAACAACCCACAACGGCTTGTAAACTCCCTGTGTGCGAAGGCCCAGCCTGTTGCCCATTTCCAGCCGGAGTTCTCCCAGCGCTTCGGTCATCCTGGCTTTATCTCCCGAAAGGAGCAGAAGTAAATCGCCGGGACGGGCATTCAATGCATCTGCCCAGGTCTGAAGGTCTTCCCGAGAATAAAATTTGTCAACAGACGATTTGAAACTTCCGTCTGCATTGTATTTTAAATAAACCAACCCTTTGGCCCCAATTTGTGGCCTTTTAACCCAATTGGTCAGTTCATCCAACTGTTTCCTCGAATAGTTTGCGCAGCCGCTGGCGCAAATACCCCCAATATACTCCGCGGAGTCGAAAACCTTGAATCCTTTGCCTTTGGCAGTTTCTGTCAAATCGGTTAACAGCATCTCAAAACGGATGTCGGGCTTGTCAGAACCGTATCTTTCCATCGCCTCAGAATAAGGCATCCGGGGAAATTTTTCAGTTTCTGTTTGAAGCACTTCCATGAAAATATGACGGGTTAGCCCTTCGAACATATTCAATACGTCTTCCTGCTCCACAAACGACATTTCACAATCGATCTGAGTGAATTCAGGCTGACGGTCTGCCCTTAAATCTTCATCCCGGAAACATTTGACAATCTGATAGTATTTGTCGAAACCAGCCACCATGAGAAGTTGCTTGAATACTTGCGGGGACTGAGGCAGGGCATAAAATTCCCCGGCATTCATGCGCGAGGGGACAATAAAATCACGGGCTCCTTCCGGCGTGGATTTAATTAAAACCGGTGTTTCTGTTTCAATGAAATCGTTTTCGTTGAGGTAGGTGCGAACAGCATGGGCCATCTTTGCCCTTAATTCGAGATTGGCACGTACATTTTGGCGGCGTAAATCCAGATAACGGTACTTCATCCGCAAATCGTCGCCTCCGTCTGTTTCTTCCTGAATGGTAAAAGGAGGAACTGCCGAGGGACTCAGAATCTTCAGGTCTTTTATTTCAATCTCAATATCCCCTGTTGAGAGCCTGGGGTTTTTACTTGAACGCTCGCGTACTATTCCACTGGCTTGAATTACATATTCCCTACCCAGTTTTTCTCCCTTCCCCTTTATCTCATCCGGGGTTTGCTCACTGGTTACCAACTGGGTAATCCCATAGCGGTCGCGCAAATCAATAAATGTCATGGCACCTAAATCCCTGACCCTTTGGACCCAACCTGCCAGGGTGACTTGCTGACCTGTATGCTTTGCCTGTAATTCACCGCACGTATGTGTTCTGTACATAATTCCTGTTTTATGATTCGATTGCGAAAATAAGAAGTTTTTAGCAATTTCTTCTCATTATACAGCTTATCTGTGCCGGGTTTCTCAGACCGCCGGCCATTCACTGTGAATACTTTCCATCATTTTTTTCTGGTAAATCCAAATTTTTTGTCTTGGCTCGTTTCCTGTTGGAATATTTCATTATTTTCAAGCAGTAAATGGAAAGGAAAATGAAAAGTAATGCAGTTATTCCGGGAAATACAGTGTAACGTGTTTATTGTTGTTTTCAATGTTGGAAGATGAATTGGTAAAAAGATGATTGAACCGTTTGGAGATGAATATTTTATGAAAAAAGCCTTTGCTGAAGCGCTACAAGCCTTCGAAAAAGGAGAAGTGCCTGTGGGCGCTGTGGTGGTGGCCCAGAAAAAGATTATTGCGCGCGCGCACAATCTGACCCAAACCCTTAACGATGTAACAGCTCATGCCGAAATGCAAGCCATAACGGCTGCCGCCAATTTGTTGGGAGGGAAGTACCTTACCGATTGCACCATATACATTACCCTTGAACCTTGCATAATGTGTGCCGGGGGGTTGAACTGGGCACAAATTGGAAGGATTGTTTTTGGAGCCCGCGATGAAAAGAGGGGTTACCAAAAATATGGAGCCGGTGTCCTTCACCCTAAAACCGAGGTGCTGGGAGGCATCCTCAAAAATGAATGTTCCGAATTGATGCAGGAATTTTTTAGACAAAAAAGGTGAAACAGCAAGAATGCTTTTCTTCAATTGTACCGGCCCTACTTTCCTTTGCAGGTATGGCAACAGAATTTCTTTTTTTCCTTTCAGAATAAGCAGATAATTTGCTCCCTGTGTTCACTTTTTTTCAGAATATTATTAAGTTTGGTATACTAAAATTTTTAATAAAGACGTTGGGTGTTTGTTATAAATATTTTAAACTTAAAAGATGAATAAAATGAATAAAACTTTTTGGGTCTTATTTTTTTCAGGGATTTTTCTCGGTGCCTGTCAAACTGAATATCCGGCTGCTCCGGAAAAATATCATTCCATGCTCGATACGGCCATGGTTGTTGCCGGAGAAAATTCCGGTGAGTTGGAAATGGCCTTGAAAAACAGCAGCAAAGAACAGAAAGAAGCGACCGCTTTTTTAATTGCTTATATGCCTGAAAAAGATTTGAAAAACCTTACTTCTGATTTTATTCTTGATCAGGTAAACGGAGCTTTTAAGGCGCGCAGTGAATTCGAATGGTGTCGCAACCTTCCTGATTCGATTTTTCTTAATGAAGTGTTACCTTACTATAATTTGGATGAAAACCGGGATAACTGGCGGGAGGACTTTTATGCCCGCTTTTCTCCTCTCGTTCAGGATTGTTCCAATATTTATGAAGCCATCGATTCGGTGAACCTGAACATTAAAGAAGTTTTGGGCGTTGAATACAATACCAAACGGAGTATTGTCAATATCAGTCCTTTTCAGGCGATTAAAGAGCAAATGGCTACGTGCACCGGGCTCTCATTCCTGCTTGTGAATGCTTTCCGGTCCGTTGGAATCCCTGCACGTATTGCGGGGACCCCGCTTTGGACCAATATGAGAGGAAATCATAGTTGGGTAGAAGTTTGGATTGATGGCGAATGGTATTTTACCGAGTATTATCCCGATGCTCTCAATAAAAGCTGGTTCCTTGCTGATGCCGGGAAAGCGGATCCTGAAAAACCTATTCACTGGATTTATGCTGCATCGTATAAACCTGCAGAAACCCATTATCCCTTAATCTGGGATGAGGATTCGCGGGAGGTCCATGGGGTTAACGTTACGGATAGGTATATCCGCCTTTATCAGGAGCAATTGGAAGGTAGTGAACTTGCAGAAGATGAGCTGTTGGTTAACATTGTGCTATACAAGGCTGAAGATGAAAAAGATGGCGCCGACCGGATTTCAGAAAAAGTATCCGTAATCAGCGAAGGCAAAGAGGTTGATTTTGGTTTTACCCCACTGCCTACCGATGATTTAAATAAATTTTTGAAGTTCAGGTTGAAGAAAGGCAAAACTTACCGCCTGGAGTTTCCTGGTTCCGATGGGGAAAATCTTTCCAAAGAAATTGATACGGGAAAAGAAATTGAGGAAATCATTACCCTTTTCCAACGCTGATTAACGTAAGTGTTCAATTGCGAACATGACTTTGAAACGTTGGTTTCTCTTTTCGGAGGCTTGTTGCTTGTTATACTGGTTAAAGTTTATAGGTTTAATGGTTTAAGAGGGGCTTGCAGGGTGGTGGTGAAACCACAAAGGTATAGAACGAAAGGTACAAAATCACACCAGGGAATCAAGATTAATTTTGTGGGCCTTGTTTCCAAATGAAAGAGCAGAATTCATTGCTTTCTTAGCGTCTTTCCGCCTTAGCGGTGAATTTTTTTTTCGCTATTAATGACATATTTCTACAAACAACTCATAATGAGATAGTTGCAAGATACGCACTCGGGTGTCATTTCGACGACGAAGGAGGAGAAATCTCTTGAAACAGGGAAAGATTTCTCCTTCCGCCTTCGGCGGATCGAAATGACAGGTAAATTTTATCTGTCATCTCCGCATTATGCTCAAATTTTTTTTTTGAGTGATCTCTCGCAAAGGCGCGAAGACGCAGAAAAAGATGGGAAATTCGTAATTCGTAATTCCTCATTCGTAATTCTCCCCCCCTCGGCTTTTCCTAATCCAACGGGGTTATTTCAAAACCTGCATCTTTTAAATCTTTCCAAAAACCCGGATACGATTTGGTTACGACTCCGGCGTCTTCAATCTTCAAGGGGTATCCCGCGGCGGCCATTGGGGCAAAGGCCAGGGCCATGCGGTGATCGTTGTAGGTTTTTATTAAAGGGAGGTTTTTATTTTTTGGCAATGGGAATGTTCCATCCCACTGCAATTCTCCTGGCTTAGGTTCCACCAGACGTGCTCCGAATTTGGCCAGTTCAGTAATCAAAGCGTTTATCCGGTCTGTTTCTTTAATCTTTAAGGTCTTAAGGCCTGAAAAGAAAAACGGAACTTTTTTGGCTACGCAAAGGCAGGCCATGGTTTGGGCGATGTCGGGGTTCTCAATGAAATCCAGGTCGAGTTTTTCCGGACTTCCGGAATGTGTTTTGGAAATTGTGACTCCTTCAGCAGACGGGTCCGACTGGATTCCGAACTGTTCAAACCAGGTCGCAATGGCAGCATCTCCCTGTAAACTGTCAAGCGCCAGATTTTGAAGTTGGAGTTCTCCTTTGTCGGCAAGAGCCAATATCTGATACCAGTAAGAAGCCCCCGACCAGTCCGCTTCCACCTTAAATTCGACGGGGAGATATTTTTGTTCGGGAACGTGGATGGTGTTGCCCGACCATTCATGTTGAATGCCAAACCTGGACATTAGCTTTAGGGTAAGCTCAATATACGAACGCGAAGTGATGGTTCCCTTTAATATGAGTTTGAGTCCGTTTTCGATTGTTGGCGCAATCATGAGCAAGGCAGAGATGTATTGGCTTGAGATACTACCGTCAAGTTCGATGGTTTTTCCTTTCAGGTGAGAACCAAAAATTTTGAGGGGAGGAAATCCTTCTTTTTCAAGATATTCAATTTTTGCTCCCAGTTGATTCAGGGCATCTGCCAAAATTTTGATGGGCCGCTCTTTCATGCGCTTCGAGCCGGTTATTATCCATTCGCCCACAATTTTTGACAGAAACGCAGTAAGAAACCGCATGGCCGTTCCGGCATGCCCAATGTCAAATGTGGTGTTGTTTGAAAAAAGGGAATGGGCAAGTACCCTCGTGTCGTCGCTGTCGGAGAGATTTTGAACAGGGTAGGGACTGAAGCTTAAAGCATTGATGATAAGTACCCTGTTGCTGATACTTTTTGAGGATGGAAGATCAATACTCCCATGTATGGTTTTGTTGTGGTTTTTAACAAGATAGTCCATGATACAAAGAAATGGTTGCTTTTAATTGGATGATTCTTTTTTTTGAAAATTGCGCAGGTATTCCAGCCCTTCGAGCACGGTCTTTTTATCACAATTTTGATTGATTTCAAACCTGCCTTCTTCAGGGATCAGGGTGAAATTGATGCGGCCGGCTTCGTTTTTTTTGTCATGGGTCATTTTCTCGTATAGCGGCTCAAAATCTTTTTTTTCAAACCGGAAAGTCCCATAGAGCTCCAGCAGCCATTGGGTTATTTCGTCGCAACTGTTTTGAGGGAGGCCGCATTTTTTTACCGAAAGGAACAATTCGGCGATCATTCCCCATGCCACCGCATATCCATGAGGAACAGCACGGTTTTGCTCCATAGCCAGGCTTTCGATGGCATGACCTGCTGTATGTCCGAAATTCAAGGCTTTGCGAATGTTTTTCTCTGTAGGATCATTGTTCACGAAAAACTCTTTCACCTGAACCGAGTGCCGGATCACTTCCTGAAGATTTTCATAATCGATATTTTCATAATCGAAGCTTTTGAGTTCGCTTAGATGCTCGCGGTTTTTGATTAGACCATGTTTGATCATTTCCGCAAATCCCGATTTGAAGTTTTGAACGTTAATGGTTTTCAGGAAATTACTGTTGATAATTACCCCCACAGGCTCCCTGAAAGTACCCACTTCATTTTTGAGCCCGTTAAAATTTATGCCGGTCTTTCCTCCTACAGAAGCATCAACCTGTGAAAGCAGGGTGGTGGGAATGTTCAGGAAATCGAGTCCTCTTTTGAATGTAGATGCCGCAAATCCGGCCAAATCGGTAAGCATTCCCCCACCAATATTGATTAATAGTGACTTCCTGTCTGCTCCTTCTTTCGAAAGGAATTCCCAGATCGTTCCAACAGATTTCAGCTTTTTGTTTTCCTCTCCGGAGGGAAGAACAATTTTCTTTATTCTGCCGGAATCAAGAAAGGATTCAAAAAGTCCCATCCATAGATGGTCTACATTTTCCTCTGTAGCCAGAAAAACTTTTCCGGCTTCGTAGTTCATCGCCCACTTGCGGAGTTCTTGCACCGGAGACTGGGTGAAAATAATTTTGGAAGATTTATTTGAATTTCTCATGGTACCTGCTAAATTGCGGTAAAGTTACAATAAATTTGTTTGGTGAATTTTGAAACCCTGGCGAGTGCCTGTTTTTCAAGTAAAATTAACGAACATGATAATCAACAACAGAGACAGAGTAATCTTTTTGAAACGTCTGTTTTTTCTGGTAAGTTTAATTATTGCCATTTCAGCATTGATTTTTTTTCTATCTGATTACACCATTTACGGAATTGCTGTAGTTGGGCTTTTTGCATTATGGTTTTTATTTTTCCAGGTGGCCCGCGCACAGGAAACACCGGAGAAATCCGCGGGC
>CAYTDH010000002.1:29417-39704 GCA_964436325.1 uncultured Tangfeifania sp. | reverse complement strand
GAGCATTTTTTATTCTGTCCAGGTTTTGTTCCGAAACGTAACCACTTATATATGTACGCTCTGAAAATTTTACCGGGTGAGCATACCTTGAGTTTAAAGGTTCTGCTACCGAAACTCCTGTTTTGAAAATGGCAAGTTCCCGCCGGTGATATCCATAGCAAAGGGGATGGGTGATATCGGCCTGAGCTCCAAAAATGGCACCGCCAATGGCATTCAGGCTGTATTCTTTTCGGCGGGAAGCATATGCGGTAATTGCTGTGGAATCGGGCTCCGGGCTCTTTTTGTGGGAGGTTTTTCCTATATCGTGGCGGCTGGCCCATGCAGCAGCGCTCTTTACAGCAATAAGGGTACCGCCCTTACGGGTCCATTCTTTTATTTTGTCAATTTCACTATTGCTCAGTTCCGAATAGGAACCGGACGGTAAAATGAGAACATTGTAATTATCGAGGTCAATCGATCCTATATCGCTGCTTTCGGTAAGGCAAACCGGTATATGATAACGCTGATCGAACAGATGCCATATTTCTCCTGCATCGCGGCTGCTGACGCCATTTCCCACCAGCATAACGGCATTGGGCTTTTCCAGTGGAACAAAACTGTTGCTTCCGGCATCAATTCCCTGTGGGGAGAGTCCTGTTGATAGTCCGTAAAAACGGATGCCTGTTTTTTGGGCAACAGATGAAACTTTTTGGTGGAGTTCTTCTTTATCCCATTTTTGACCCGGTACAGGAACCAAAATCGTTCCGTAAGTGAATTTCTCTTCTTTCCCCCCGATTTCAAAAGCGAATTCCCGGGTAGCCACTCGGGTTCGAATCCCTGCTTTCTGGATTTGATAAAGTGCTTCAGGCGATGCATATTCATCCCATCGGAAAAGATAGGCCAGGGAGCTTTTTCCACCGATAATTTTTCCTTCTGCCTGGCGGGATTTTACCGGTTTTTCAGAAACCGGAAGGTTTTTGACCGATTTCAGGCGGGCGAAGGGAACATGAAAGGCATAGGGGAGTGTCCAGGTGGAAACATCATAAAAAGTGCTGTCGGTAAACGTGGTTACTTCCTCAAAGACTGATTTTATCAGCCGGTATTGCTTTTGATGAACCGGCACCACAAAGCTGCTTCCGGGCCGGAAGTTTTGACCATTAACGGTCATCTGTTTTTCATTCTCGTAAATTTCTATTTGATGCTGATTCAGCAGGTCAATAAACTTTTGGTTCAGTTGAAGGTCGGTGTTGCTTCCGAAAATATATGCTTTCACTTCATCCTTTTCAGCCATTTGAAGCCCCTCTTTGTAAAATTGCTTTTGGAATTGGAGTAAATCTTCCTTCAAATGGATGGCAGCCTCCAATGTGGAAAGGGTTACTGTGAACTGATTTTTGATGCCAAAGGCCAGAGTTTTTATTCCATGTGGAGTTGTTCTGACTCTTCCGCGATAGCCCGCCTGTTCGAATAAAATTCCTATCCCGGCATTCACATCGGGATAAGTAGAACCTTTACCGAAGTAATAATCATCGAACACCTCTTCGGTAAAATAGGAGGAGCCTGCTTCATCGAGAAAGTGTGCATGGTATTGGGCTATTTGCCGGGTGAGCTGGTAATTTTTTTCGGGCGTCAGCGGGTTGTTCCTGCTGGGAACGCCGGGTTGAAAAAAGAAGGTTGAATGCGAACCCATTTCATGATGGTCGGTGAATATATTGGGTTTCCACTCATGAAACCGGGCCACCCGGCCCTGGCTTTCGGGATGGACCAGAAGCAGGTAATCGCGATTAAGGTCGAACCAGTAATGATTGGTCCGCCCTCCGGGCCATACCTCGTGAAATTGCCGGGAACCGGGGTCCGGCATATCTGTTGCACTTTGGTGCATGTTGGCCCAGGTGGCGTGACGGGTAAATCCATCGGGATTGAGAGTGGGATCGACCAGAACAATGGTGTTTTCAAGCAGCTTGAGGGTTTTTTTATCTTCTGCTGCAGCAAGATGATAAGCAGTAAGTACCGATGAATTTGTTGTGCTCGATTCGTTGCCATGAACGCCATAGTTGAGTGATACCACTAAGGGAACATTTTCCGCAGGAATATTTTGGCCAGGTTCCGAAAACCGGGTATGCAAATTCTTTAATTCGTCCAGCTTTTTATGGTTCTCCTCCGAGGTGAAAACTAAGTGAACAAGAGGACGGTTCTCATGCGAGCGGGCATACTCCTCAACGATAACCCGGTCAGAAATCCGGGCGATTTCCTTAAGGTAAGAAAGAACCTGCTGGTGCGAAAGATGCCAATCTCCCAGTTGTTGGTTGAAAAAAGCTTCAGGGGTGGGGATTTGTTTGTTGTACGTGACACCCGAAGGCAGAAAATAGGCCATGTTTTCCCGGGCCGCAGGAATCATAGCCAGGGAAAGCATCATAATAAAAAGCGCAGTGAATCGTTTCATGACTTCAAAAATAATGATTTTGGTAAAAATAAAGATTTTAGGCCGCCCTTTCCAGGTAAAAACAGAAAAATGCCCCTTTTCAAAATTCAACACTCGTTTTTTATTTGGGGCAGGTGGTTCGTAATCCTGGAATAAATCCTTGGAAACATTCTTTTTATCGTTGGTTGACAGCAACTAAAAATGTAATTTTGTGTTTCCTTATAAAACAGAGAAGATGAAACGAAAAACCAGTCTGAATATTTGGGTGCCATTGCTCATAATTATCAATGCCGGTGTCATAATTTTTACGGTTATGGGGTCGGCTCCCAATGATGAGATCGAACTAGCTCCCGAAAAACCTGCTTCTTTTAAATCCGTTACAATTCCTGATTCGGTGACATTTGCCGGGGAATGGCTGCCAATGAACAGGTTTGATATCAGGGAATCGCTTGATCGTGAGTTGTTGGTGAATTCCTATTTTCATTCCCAAACACTTCGCCTGATAAAGCTGGCGCCCCGGTATTTCACGATAATTGAGCCCATTCTCAGGGAGAAAGGGATACCCGAAGATTTTAAATACCTGGCTGTTGCTGAAAGTGGTTTGAATCCCAGGGCTGTTTCTCCTGCCCGGGCGGTTGGTTTTTGGCAGTTTTTAAGTGGTACCGCCCGCGATTACGGGCTTGAAGTCAACAGTGAGGTGGATGAGCGGTATCATGTGGAAAAGTCGACCTATGCCGCCTGCGATTACATGCTGGATGCCTTCAGGAAATATGGCTCGTGGTCGATGGTTGCAGCCTCATTTAACGCAGGAATGAGGGGCATTGACAGGCAAATAGAACGGCAGAAAACGAATTCTTACTACGATTTATTGCTGGTTTCGGAAACGAGCAGGTATGTTTACCGGATTGTTGCCCTGAAACTTGTAATGGAGAATCCCCGCGCCTACAATTTTGATGTGCCGAATGAAGAAAAATATCCTGTTATCCCGACCACTACCCTTGAGATTGATGGGGAGGTAGAAGATTTTGCTGATTTTGCTCACGAGCACGGAATTAATTACAAATTGCTCAAAGATTTTAATCCCTGGTTGCGCCAAAGCTATCTGACCAATGCCCGGGGAAAAACCTATTCGGTGAAAATCCCTGTCCTGGAGTGAAAAAGCTTACTGAAAGGACAGAACGAATTGATTTGTTGGAGAGCCCCGGTCTTAACCAGCCGGGGAATGGAATTAAAAAGAAATGCAAGAAGAAAGAATAAACGAGGATGTGATGCTGGAAGAGGCGGTGGAACAGGAAGAGAAGGTCATCGTCCATGGCGCCCGGGTGCATAACCTGCAAAACATAGCTGTTGAAATACCCCGGAATAAGCTTACGGTGATTACGGGTCTTAGCGGTAGCGGAAAATCATCACTGGCTTTTGATACGATTTACGCTGAAGGTCAGCGGCGCTATATTGAAACCTTTTCGGCTTATGCCCGCTCTTTTCTCGGGAACCTCGAACGTCCCGATGTGGATAAGATTACCGGGCTTAGCCCTGTGATTTCCATAGAGCAAAAAGTGACCACACGAAACCCACGTTCCACAGTTGGGACAGTAACTGAAATTTATGACTTTCTCCGGTTGCTTTTTGCGCGTGCAGCAGAGGCATTTTCCTATAATACCGGTGAAAAAATGGTTAAATACACCGGAGATCAGATATTACAGCTTATCAAAAATGATTTTAAAGGAAGGCGGATTCATGTTCTGGCGCCGGTTGTAAAGGGCCGAAAGGGACATTACCGCGAATTGTTTGAGCAAATCAGGCGGAAAGGGTTTTTGTATGCCCGTGTCGACGGTGAGATTACGGAAATAAAGCATAATCACCGGGTTGACCGTTACAAAAATCACTTCATTGAGATGGTCATCGACCGGCTGGTGGTGGATGATACCAGCGAGAAGCGGCTGAAGGAGAGTGTTGAAACAGCCATGAAAAATGGTCAGGGGATTTTGATGATTCTGGACCATGAAACCAACGAAGCCCGGTATTACAGCCGTTTGTTGATGTGCCCCACAACCGGGATATCCTACAATGAACCTGCGCCCCACAATTTCTCTTTCAACTCACCCCAGGGTGCTTGTCCCCGTTGCAACGGGCTCGGACAGGTAACCGAAATTGATATTGACAAAATTGTACCCGACAACAGAAAAAGTATTGCAAAAGGAGGGATTGCTCCGCTTGGGTCATACCGGAATTCGCTCATATTCTGGCAGATTGAAGCGCTTGGTGAGAAATATGGGTTTACCCTGAAAACACCGGTAAAAAACATTCCGGAAGAAGGATTAAACGCTGTCTTATTCGGGACCAGTGAACGTATTCAGCTGAAAAATACGCCGCTTGGAAGCAGCTTGAATTATATGATGAGTTACGATGGAGTTGTAAAGTACATTGACAGTCAACGTGAGGACAATACATCGAAAAAAGCCCGGAAATGGGCCAACCAGTTTGTGAAGAGTTCGGTCTGTCCTGAATGTAATGGTATGCGGTTAAAAAAGGAATCCCTCCATTTTAAAATCGATGGCAGGAATATTTCGGAATTATCCCGGATGGATTTGAATGAACTGGGCGAATGGTTTAAAGGACTTGAAAACCGGTTGAATAAAAAGCAACGTCAGATAGGGAGCGAAGTCATTAAGGAAATTCGCGATCGTTTAGGGTTTATGTTGGGGGTCGGGTTGGATTACCTGGCTCTTGACCGGACTGCCCAAAGTCTTTCCGGAGGGGAGTCTCAGAGAATCCGGCTTGCGACCCAGATAGGTTCTCAACTGGTGAATGTGCTTTATATCCTGGATGAACCCAGCATTGGGCTGCATCATCGCGACAACCTGAAGCTGATAGAAGCGCTTGAGCGCTTGCGTGATACAGGGAATTCCATTATTGTGGTGGAACACGATAAAGAGACTATGCTGCATGCCGATTGGCTCATTGATATGGGACCCTATGCAGGCCGGCATGGCGGTGAAGTGGTAGCCAGTGGTACTCCCGAGCAGGTGCTGAAAACAAAGACGCTCACTGCAGATTACCTGAATAATCTGAAAAGCATTGCCGTTCCTGATCACAGGAGGGATGGAAACGGAAAGGTGCTCCGCCTCGAGGGGTGTAATGGAAACAACCTTAAAGACGTTACCGTTGAAATTCCTTTGGGAAAGCTGATTTGTGTTACCGGTGTTTCGGGAAGCGGTAAGTCAACACTGATTAATGATACATTACAACCCATTTTAAGTCAGCATTTCTATAAATCGGTACAGGACCCCCTGCCTTATGAATCGATACAGGGACTTGAACACCTCGATAAGGTTATTCGGGTTGACCAATCCCCCATAGGTCGCACCCCCCGTTCCAATCCGGTTACCTATACCGGGGTTTTTTCGGATATCCGGAGTCTTTTTGCCCAGCTTCCGGAGTCCAAAGTGAGAGGTTACAAGCCGGGACGCTTCTCGTTCAATGTGAAGGGAGGACGCTGTGAGGAATGTCAGGGCGGAGGGGTAAAGCAGATTGAAATGAATTTCCTCCCCGATGTTTATGTTCATTGCGATAAATGCAACGGGAAAAGGTACAACCGGGAGACCCTTGAGGTTCGATATAAAGGAAAATCCATCAGCGATGTTCTGGAGATGACCATCAATCAGGGGGTGGAATTTTTTGAAAGCATTCCCTCTATTGCAACCAAACTCAAAACCCTGCAGGAGGTTGGATTGGGCTACCTTACCCTGGGGCAGTCTTCCACCACCCTTTCCGGCGGTGAATCTCAACGGGTTAAATTATCTACGGAACTGGCCAAACGCGAAACCGGGAAAACGCTTTACATTTTGGATGAACCTACAACCGGCCTTCATTTTGAAGATATCAGCGTATTGCTTGATGTGTTGAATAAACTGGTGAATAAAGGCAATACAGTAATTGTTATTGAACACAATATGGATGTCATAAAAGTATCTGACCACATTATTGACTTAGGTCCTGAAGGGGGAAAGCACGGAGGAGAAATACTTTGCACAGGAACACCCGAAGATATTTCGGAAACCACCAATTCCTATACCGCCGGGTTTTTAAAGCAAGAGCTGAATCAAGCTTAACTTAAGAAGAGAAACATGAAGAATATTGAAATTTACTGCCACAACACTAAATCCAAACACTCCTATCCAATGGGTACTTCCCTACTGGAAATCAGCCGTGACCTGAACATCAAAACGGAGCATATGCTTTGTGGGGCCATTGTCAACAATCAGGTTCGCGAACTGTCTTTTTGCCTGGTAAAAACCAAGCAGGTAGAATTTTTTGACGTTTCGCACCCCGACGGCATTCGCATGTATATCCGGAGTTTGATTTTTGTTTTGTATGCTGCTTTGAAAGAGGTTTTTCCCCATGTTTCCCTGCGTATTCAAAAAGGAATTTCCAATGGCTATTTCTGCGAACTGACCGGTTTTGGAAGGGAGATCACCCAACCCGATATCGATTTGATAAAAAAAGAGATGAGGAGTTTGCTCTCCAGGGATATTCCCTTTATTAAAAGAGGGTTGCTTACTGAAGATGCCATGGGGCATCTGATTCAGGAGGGGCTGGAGGAAAAAGCCCAATTGTTTGAGCAGCAGGGGCACCTGTTTTCGAGCCTCTATTTTTTGGAAGATTTGGGTAATTATTTTTACGGACACCTGCTTCCTTCAACAGGATATATCTCTACCTTTGATTTGGTGAGCTATTTCGACGGATTGCTTTTGAAAATTCCTCAACCTGAAAAATTTGACCAACTTCAGGAAGCCCCGGAGCAAAACAAATTATTTGAAATTTACGAGGAGCATAAAGACTGGGCGCAATTGCTTAATGTATCCAGCATTAGTAACCTGAATGAGTTTACCCTGAAAAAACAAGGGGGAGACATCATTAAAATCGCAGAGGCGTTGCATGAAAAAAAGATTGCTGAGATTGCCAATATGATTTATGCCCGTAATGGTGATGTCAAAGTGATCCTGGTGGCAGGGCCTTCGGCTTCAGGGAAAACCACTTTCAGCAAGCGTCTCGGGGTTCAGCTTGCAGTAAATGGATTGCATCCTTATCAGATTTCACTGGACAACTATTTTGTGGACAGGGAACTTACCCCCCGTGATGAACATGGTAATTATGATTTTGAAGCTCTGGAAGCCATCGATATTGCTTTTTTTAATCAGCAACTCCTGGATTTAATGCGAAGAAAGGAGGTGCGGCTCCCTGTGTTCGATTTTCATCATGGCAAACGCTATATGAACGGTGACCGGATGCGGCTGCAAACAGGCGATATCCTTATTGTGGAGGGCATTCATGGGATGAACCCACGGCTTTTGACCGATGTGAAGGAAAAAAATATTTACCGCATATTTATTTCGGCATTAACCCAAATCTCGTTCGATGAACATACCCATATTTCCACTTCCGATAACCGGTTGATCCGGCGGATCATTCGTGACAGTAAATACAGGGGTTATGGGGCATCCGAAACGATTCAACGATGGCCTTCCGTACGCAGGGGAGAGGAGCGGAATATTTTCCCATACCAGGAAAATGCAGATGTGATGTTCAACTCAGCCACCCTATACGAACTGGCGGTTTTGAAAAAATATGCCGATCCGCTGTTAAAACAAGTGCTCGAAAATGAGCCTGAATATGCAGAAGCTTCCCGGTTACTGAAATTTCTCTCTTATTTTAAACCCATTGACGATCATGAAATTCCGCCTACTTCCCTTTTGCGGGAGTTTCTGGGGGGGAGCAGTTTTTTATACTGATGATTTAGCTGTTGGCTGGCTGTCCGGAATCCTCCGATTGGGTAAGAATTCTTCTTGTATCTTTAAAATCAAACAGTAAATCAAGAAAACGGGGCACTGTTTGGGAGGCCACCTTATTGGGGGAGTTGGTGAGATAAATTATACCTGCCTGTTCATTCCGGCAAAGGGCTATTTCAGCTTTGTATCCCTGGACATACCCACCATGGTAGGCTACCTTACGTCCTTTATAGCCTACAATCCGCCATCCGATGGCATAATGTTTGGACTCTACCCTTTCCCAGTGACTGAGGTAACGGCGAGGTAAATGGGAAGGCACCCTTGGGGTGAAAACCGCCTGGTGCACATGGTTATTTAAATAGGGTGAATCTTTTTTTAAGAGTGCCTGGAGAAAACTGGCCATGTCGGAAATGCTTGCATTGACCCCTGCTGCGGGTCCGGTACTGTAGTAACGGTCGTTCAATCGCTGGGGCCAGTACCTTCCTTTTCCCCGGGCGTGGGGATAAGCTGCATTGCGGCTTTGCTTAAAGGATTGGAAATCGGTAGAAGCGTCTTTCATGCCAAAAGGAAGGAAAACTTTTTTCTTTACCAGGTCCCCGTATTTTTGACCCGTTTTAACACTCAAAATGGTGTCCAGAAGACTAAACATGACATTCTGATAACTGTATAGCTGACCCGGTTCCGCTGAAATGTCTACCTCATCGAGCCTTTGTATGATTTTACTGACCGGCACTTTGTCTTCAATCATATTGTCATAGGCATGCGGAACAAGACCCGATGTGTGGCTCAGGAGGTTACCGATGGTAAGGTCATGAGTACTTTTGGGATTTTTGAGCCTGAATTCCGGTAAATAATCAACCACTTTATCGTTAAGATGCAAGGTTCCTTCTTCTTCGAGAATGCCTGCCAAAACACCTGTAATCGTTTTGGAAACTGATGCTAACCGGTAGAGGGTATGCGCATTCACGGAGTCATTTTCGCCGGCTTTTCGAACACCAAAATTTTTCAGAAATGCTACCTGATCTTTGTATACGATGGCTACCGAAGCCCCGACAGTTCCTGATTCACGAATTGCCTCAGTTAACCACTGGTCGTATTCCTGGAGAATTCCCTCAATCTCAAGCGGTTTTTTTTCCGGTTCCGGGAGGGTTTCTGTCTTTTTTTCGGTTTTATCCTGAAGGCCTGGGGAGGAAGAAGTTTGCTGATGTCTGAATATCAGGAAGGTAATCAAGATAGTGATCAATACAGCAAAAGAGTAACGTTTCTTCATTCCAACTTATTTTATTTGCCCAGGCATTTAAATCCGGGTGGTTCATCTAATGGTGGCGCAAATTAGAAAATATCCGTTTAATGAGGAAAGCTGATGGGGATTTTTTTATTCTCCGGTATAAATCTTTTTCATAACCGCAATTTTCTCCTCACTTTTTGCCATGGCATTGGTGGTAAACATCATTACTCCATCAGAGCAGGAGGACAGCCCTCCCCTCATAACGGTTTCAAATTCAGAAGCCGAAATTTCATACGGGTTATCATAGGCCTGAATAATTGGCCAAACTTTTGGAAAGGTGTTTTCCTGAATAGTCAACCGCTGGCAGAACCAGGCGATATTTTCTTCAACCCAGACAGGCTCCCTTCCCATGCGTGCATGGTAAACAATGGGAGAAAAAACATCGATAGTCTCTTTTAACATAGTTTTTTCCGTTTAAGGTCGCAAACTCAGAGTAAACTTTCATGCCTTGTTCGCGGGCTTTGCGTACCATCTCCTGGCTGAAGGAACCGCTCCTTACGAAAATAGCATTTACCCCCAGGTCCCGGAGATCATAACCTTTTTCCCATAACGGACCGGGATGGGCATATATGCCCTTGATGGTTTCTTTGGGTTGTGGTTTTTGTCCAGAGGAAGGGAAAAAAAGATGAATGAGAATTGCTGCAGAGAGCAGGGAGCGAATAAATGATGCAAAATGGATTGCCATATTATTTTTTTTTGAGTGGAACAAGATATAAAAATAAAGGATTAAACCCATTTTTTTTATCTTTATGCGTCAGCTAAAAATAATAGGAATGTTAAAATACGTTAGTCTTTTTATTTTTTGTTTCGTC
>CAYTDH010000002.1:0-29407 GCA_964436325.1 uncultured Tangfeifania sp. | reverse complement strand
TCGTTTTTTTTGCCAAAGGGCAGTATCCGGAGGTGGAAAACAAACTCGACCGGAGGGTGAAGGCATTTCTTGAGGAGAATGCCAATAATTGGCGCGATATGAATGTTTCGCTTTCGGATGGGAAGATTTTGTTTGACCTCATTTTGGAAAACAGGTATACCAAAGCAGTTGAGATTGGAACTTCCACCGGCCATTCCGCCATATGGATGGCATGGGCGCTGAGCAAAACAGGAGGGAAACTTGTGACTATTGAAATTGATAAGGTTCGTTACCTGAAAGCCAAGGCCAATTTTAAAAAGGCCGGGCTGGAAAAATACATCGATGCCCGTCTGGGGAATGCCCATAAGATTGTTCCAAACCTTACCGGGGAATATGATTTTGTTTTTAGTGATGCAGACAAGTATTGGTATGCCAATTATTTTAAGGCGATGGATCCCAAACTGGAAGTAGGGGGATGCTTTACGGCTCACAATACCACCATGCGTTTGCCCGGCATTCGTGAATACCTGGATTATGTGAACAGCCTGGACCATTATGAGACCAGGATGCATGCAGAAAGCCGTTCAGGGATTTCTCTGAGTTACAAAATTGCTGAAAAACCCTCCCGTCCTTGAATTTGAAAACCAGTCATCTGGAGCGAAAGCTGGGGCTTTTCCCGGTTATCAATATTGTTGTTGCCAACATTATTGGAGCAGGTATCTTTACGACTACCGGTTATTTGATGGATTTTTTGGGAAACCCGGTAATGATGCTTTTACTTTGGCTCATAGGCGGACTTATTGCCTTTTCCGGTGCCCTGGCTTTTGGTGAACTCGGTGCTGTATTTCCTGAGGCAGGAGGCGAGTATACTTTTATTTCGAAACTGTTCCATCCGCTGCTTGGTTTTTTAAGTGGCTGGCTTTCCCTTATTGTTGGTTTTTCTGCCCCAATTGCCGCCTCCGCTATCGGATTCAGCAAATATTTTGTTTGGGCTTTTCCCGATTTTCAGTCGTGGTTGTTGTTTGACCAGATAATGGAACCTGAATTGTTTAGTAAGTTGCTTGCGGTTTTTGTTATTCTGGCTTTTTCAGCACTCCATGCCCGGGGGGTGGAGTTGGGAGCCAAAGTGCAGGATGCACTTACCATTCTTAAAGTTTTATTGGTATCCGGATTGGTCTTTGCCGGGTTTCTCTGGGGAGAAGGTTCCTTTTCGAACATCAAATATACCCAATCGTTTGCCTTCGACTTTGCCGACTGGAAATCACTTGGTCTGTCACTCATGTTTGTCATGTTTGCCTATAGTGGCTGGAACTCTGCGACTTATATCGGCTCGGAGATAAAGAATCCAAGGAAGGTCATTCCCAGGTCCCTGCTGATTTCCACCGTTATCGTTACCTTGTTGTATCTCTTGCTGAATATGTTTTTTGTATATGCTATTCCCCAAGGTCAAATGGCCGGGGAACCTGAAATTGGAGGTGTTGCCGCAGGGTATGCCTTTGGAAGCGTAGCCGAAACCGTAATTTCGCTCCTGATTTCGTTTGCCCTTTTTTCTTCGCTCAGTGCATTTATTATCCTGGGGCCCCGCGTATATTACTCCATGTCCCGCGATGGTTATTTTTTCCGGTTTGTTTCAAAAGTACATCCCCGGTTCAAAGTCCCTCAAAATGCCCTTCTTCTGCAAAGTTTAATTGCCATTGTGCTGGTTTTGTCAGGCACTTTCGAACAAATTCTGGCTTACATGGGGTTTTCCCTGGGTATTTTCCCTATTCTGGCGGTATTGGGTGTTTTTAAATTGCGGATAAAACGTAAAAGTACAATGAAAATGCCTGGCTATCCTTTTGTTCATGCCTTTTTTATCGTGATGAATGTAGCGATTCTGGTGCTGGCTTATTTCGAACGGCCATGGGAATCGAATATTGCCATCTTAACGGCCCTTTCGGGAATTCCTGTTTTCTATTGGTTTAAGAAAAAAAACTTTTAAATTTCCCCAAAGCCCAGGCGGTAAAAGATGCCACCATGGCCTGGTTTATCGGGAAAAACAGATCTCCGGGTCAACTCTTTATTCATTTCAACGGCGCTTATCACTCCGATGATTTTGAAGGAATCTACTGGTACCTTAATCACTATTATCCCGGATTAAATATTGTGACCATCACTACGGTTTCGCAAAAAGATATTTCTGAATTAACCCCGGAAAAACCAGGGAAAGGCTGATTTTACGATTTGTGTAGATGAAGATATGACCAAAACGTATGAATAAAACTATTTCAAAGCAGATGGTTTTTTTTTGGCGTAAAAAAAAGAAATAGAACGAAAAGGTTTAGCCCGAATAATTCAAGAATTATTCCTGTCTCCGACAGCGACTAAGATTCAGTAAAACTTTTTTCAAAAGTTTAACTTCATCTAAGTCGGGGTTAACCTGAACTTTATTCATATTTTTTTAAAATCATGAATAGTTCAGGTTAGGAGTAAAACCCCATTTCAACAATATATTTCCAGGTTTTTTCGGGCAGGAAATGCCGTACATCTTTCCCCTCCCGGATGGCATTCCGGATAAAAGAGGAAGAGATTTCCATCAGGGGGGCGTTTTTAGCAACGGAAATATTGGTGTGCGTATTTTTTTCTGATTGTTCGAAGCCAGGCCGGGGATAAACCATTACACCATAGTTTTCCACAATGGTTTCATAATTCTTCCATTTGTGAAAATTTTCCAGGTTGTCGGATCCCATGAGAATTTTAAACCTGTTTTTGGGATTCCGGTCTTTGAGGTAGGCCAGAGTATCCACAGTGTAGCTGGGTTTGGGCAGATGAAATTCGATGTCTGAAACCCTCAGCCGGTCATCCCCTTCAATGGCTCTGACGGCCAATTCCAACCGGTCGTAATCATGCAACAGGCTGGCCTTTTTTTTATGCGGATTATGGGGAGAAACCACAAACCAAAGTTCATCAATGGAGGTGAATTCAACGAGGAAATTGGCAATCACCAGATGACCGATGTGGATGGGATTAAATGAACCAAAATAGAGTCCAATTTCTTTACCCGGGTATGTTTTGGCGCTCTTGTTTTTTTTCATGATTCACAGGAAGGTTTTTTCAGAAAATCGGTTACCATTTTTTCTGTCTCAGCAAATGCATTTTCCAGATTATCGTTTACGATTACCCTATCGAACTGATGACTGAATCCAAGCTCGTATTCGGCTTTTGCTATGCGCATGTTTATCTTTTCTTCAGACTCTGTGGAGCGGCTTTGGAGTCTTTCTTTTAACACCTCAACCGAAGGCGGTTTTACAAATACAGCCAGGGCTTCATTTTGGTAATATTGTTTAATATTCAGTCCACCTTTAACATCCACATCAAAAATTACATTTTTCCCCAGGTTACGGATACGCTCCACTTCGCTTTTGAGGGTTCCGTAAAAAATACCCGAATATACCTCTTCCCATTCAAGGAACTCGCCGTTTTTTATTTTTTGACTGAATTGTTTTTCCGAAAGGAAATAATAGTCCTGACCGTTGGTTTCCCCGGGGCGTGGGGATCGACTGGTAGCGGAAACAGAAAATTTCAGGTCGAGGGGCTGCTTCAGCAGATGTTTAACAATAGTTGTTTTGCCTGCGCCCGAAGGAGCAGAAAATATGATCAGTTTTCCCTTCATGTCAGAGCGCATTAAGCAACTGTTCTTTGATTCTTTCGAGGTGGTCTTTCATCTGTACGACGATTCGCTGAATATTGCTTTCATAGGCTTTGGAGCCAATGGTATTGATTTCACGTCCCATTTCCTGGGAAATAAAGCCCAGTTTTTTTCCATTGGGTGAGGGCTCTTGAATTGTATCGAGAAAATAGGTGCAGTGGTTCTCCAGCCGCACTTTCTCTTCGTTCATGTCTAACTTTTCAAGATAATAGATCAATTCCTGTTCAAACCGGTTTTCATCCATGTTTTCCTTCAGATTTGACTTTCCTGCACTTTCGTTGAGCCTGTTTTTGATGGTCTCAATCCGTTGTTTTTCATGGGGGGCGATTTCCTGAAGTAAATCCCTGATGGCCATTGCATTCGCAGAAATATCGGCTTCCAGGGCTTTGCCCTCCTGAATGCGGAATTCGTCTATCTGGCTGAGGCTGTGGCGCACTTTTTCAAGAATAATCTGCCACTCTTCCTCTTCAAGGGTTTCATACTCCGTTTTTACTACGTCGGGAAGCCTTAGAGCCGCCTGCATTGTGGTTGAATCAGTGGTTACCTGCAAATCGTCGTTTATTTTTTTTAAATGCTCAAAATAGCTCTTCAAAACAGGTTCATTGATTTTTGAATTCGATTCTTCACCGTGGTTTTCAAGATAGATGGTAAGATCGATTTTTCCGCGAATAAGTTTTTCCGAGAGCTCTTTTCTCAGTTGAATCTCCTTTTCACGGTACAGCGGTGGAATGCGCGTGTTGATATCCATTTGTTTCCCGTTCAGGGATTTGATTTCCAGGGTCAGTTTTTTATTGTTTACTTCGAATTCACTCCTTCCGAAGCCTGTCATTGATTTTATCATGGTAAATTAATTTTTTGCGAATTTAAGATATTCTAAGCAATTACGCCCGAACCAAGGAGTTCTTCACCAAGGTACCAGGCAGCAAATTGTCCGGAGGTTATGCCTCGTTGTTCATTCCGGAACAACATATAAGCACCTTCCTCTTTCAGATGCATCACGGCCTTTTCAAGAGGTTGCCGGTACCGGATGCGGACATCAAATTCCTGTTTTTCCCCGGGGGGGATGTTGAGGTCAGGCCGAATCCAGTGCAAATCCCCGGCTTTAATAAAGAGTCCCGGCCGGAACAGGCCTGGGTGGTCTTTCCCTTCGCCCACATACACAATATTCCGTTTTACATCGGTTCCCAATACGAAGAGGGGTTGCTGGTACCCTCCAATATTTAAACCTTTGCGTTGCCCCACCGTATAAAAATGGGCTCCCTGATGTTCTCCGATGATTTTTCCGTTCCATGGTTTATAAGGGAAAGGGAAGCAAATCTTCCGGAAATTATCATCGGAGGGTTCAATGTGTTTCTTTTTGGTCATAAAAGAGGCCGGTATTTTAATTACATTGCCTTTTCGTGGCTGGAGCTGTTGTTGCAGGAATGTGGGCAAATCCACTTTTCCTACAAAACAAATCCCCTGGGAATCCTTTCTTTCTGCAGTGGGAAGGTTCTGCTCCCGGGCAATTTCTCTTACTTTTGGCTTGGTAAGGTGACCAATGGGAAACATGGCTTTGGATAGTTGTTTCTGGCTAAGCTGGCAAAGAAAATAACTCTGGTCCTTATTCCTGTCTTTCCCGGCCAGCAACCGGAAAAAGGTTTTGCTTCCTTTTTCAGCCACACCTTTTTGGCAATAATGGCCCGTGGCAACAAAATCTGCATCGTAGTTCAGGGCTTCATCCAGAAAAGTGTCAAATTTGATTTCACGGTTGCAAAGAACATCCGGATTGGGAGTGCGGCCCGCCTCATATTCGGCGAACATGTATTCCACTACCCGTTTTTTGTAGTCTTTGCTTAAATCTACAATGTGAAAAGGAATTTCAAGCTTCCTGGCGACCATCCGCGCAACCAGGGCATCTTCCTCCCAGGTGCATGCACTGGTAACAGAGCCCTGCCGTTCATGCCAGTTTACCATGAACAGCGCGACTACGTCGTATCCCTCCTTTTTAAGAAGGTAAGCAGCAACACTGGAATCTACTCCACCTGAAAGTCCGATGACGATTCGTTTCATAAGGTGCAAAAATAGGAAGTAAATTGAAAAACAGCTTCCCATTTATGTGGAATATTGACTCATCAAAAGGATTGTTTATCAAGAAATTCTTTCTTGCAAAAAAAAGAATAAGCAGGATTTGATCTGTAATTCATTTTTTTGAATGGTTAATCTGAACTTTTTAATATTTTTATACCCCTTAAATAAGTTGGCTGAAAGGCTTTTCACTGAAATGTGAAAAACAGGTTTGATGAGGGATTTATTTTTGTATCTGTGATTTGAAATAGTTCATTTTGACAGGCTAAATTTGAGCAAAACATGAAAGATGTTAATTTTAGAATAGCTCCGGTTTTTTTTCTGCTTTTTTTTACACTTTTCCTGAATTTGAGAGCTAAGGAATCGGATTCGGAGGAAGACCCTCCTTTTCTGATTTTATCGAAAGACCTATGGGTGAACGAGAAGATGGAACAAATGACCATCGATGAAAAAATTGCCCAGTTAATGATGATTGCGGTTTTTCCGCGTCAGGAAGAGGCAAGCAAAGAAGGTGTTATTGAGCTGATTCGTAACTACAAACCCGGAGGAATTTTGGTGATGCAGGGAACGCCGGTGAAAACCACGCGTTGGATAAATGCTTTTCAAACGAACAGTTCCATTCCGCTGCTCGTGGCTGTTGATGGGGAATGGGGGCTTCCCATGCGCATTGACAGTACCATAAAATACCCCTATGCCCAGGCATTGGGGGCCATTCAGGATTCCACCTATATTTATCAAATGGGGCGTGATATCGGGCAGCAAATGAAACAAATGGGGATTCATGTAAATTTTGCTCCCGTTGCTGATGTCAGTACTAACCCGCAAAATCCGGTCATTAATTTCCGCTCATTCGGGGAAGACAAAATCAATGTCTCCCAAAAGGCATGGTACCTGGCCGAGGGGATGCATGATGAAGGGATTGTAGCTGTAGCAAAGCATTTTCCCGGCCATGGAGATACCCAAACGGATTCACATCTGGAATTACCTGTTATTCCACATTCGAGAGAACGGATCGACAGGGTGGAGAGTTTTCCCTTCCGGTATCTTTCCGAAAGGGGGATTACCGGCATGATGTCCGCCCACCTGAATGTTCCGGCCCTTGATGACCGGGGAGTGCCCTCTTCCCTTTCTTCCAGAATAATCAAGGGATATTTGAGGGAAGAAATTGGTTTTCAGGGGTTGGTCATAACCGATGCCCTGAATATGAAAGGGGTACAGACCGAAAAGGGGAATACTGCCCTGGAGGCTTTGAAAGCAGGGAACGATATGGTGGAGTTTGTTCCTGACCTGCCGGAAGCCATTGCTTCTGTAAAAGAAGGACTTGCCCGCGGCGAAATTTCCCTGGAGGAAATAGAATATAAGTGCAGAAGGGTTATGGCGCTGAAGCGTTGGAGCAAGCTACACCTGTACCAGCCTGCCAGCACAAAAGACCTTACTCAACGCCTGAATTCACCCTATTTTGAAGTGACTGCCCGGAAGTTGATCAAAGGGTCATTTACTGTTCTGACGAACAATGGACTGCTTCCCGTTCAAGAACAGGGGAAGTTAAAGATTGCTTCGGTAATGATCGGTTCAGGAGATGCTTCTCCCTTTCAGAAGATGCTTGACCGTTATACGAATGCCGACCATTATACGCTGCCCGGTGATGCCTCAGAATCCCGGCTTGCGCGGTTGCATTCGAGACTCGATAATTACGACCTGGTGGTGGCCGGAGTGCAGGACATCAACCTTTACCCTTCCCGTAAATATGGAACCACAGACATTCAGCGCCGGGCCCTGACCGAAATTATTGCAGAGAATAAAACGGTGGTTGTTTTTTTTGGTAATGCCTATGCCCTGAAGCATTTTGAGAATATTCATCATGCCGGAGGACTTATACTGGCTTACCAAAATACTCCGCTCCATCAGGAGCTGGCAGCGCAGCTTGTTTTTGGAGCATTTGATGCCACAGGAAGACTTCCTGTTTCAATCGGCCAGCGGTTTAAACTAAATGATGGAGTGACGGTAAAAAAAAACCGGTCACTGGCATACACGATACCCGAGGAAAAAGGAATTGATTCCGGAGAGCTGCATGCGAAAATTGATTCCATAGCCCGCCTGGGAATCGATTCCGCAGCCTATCCGGGCTGTCAGGTTTTAGTGGCAAAAGATGGAAATGTTGTCTTTCATGAGTGCTATGGCTATCATACCTATACCCGGGAAATCCCTGTGGAACCCGGAAATATTTACGATTGGGCCTCCGTAACCAAAGTAACCGGCCCGCTGCCTCCTCTTATGAAATTGGTGGGTGAAGGGAAGATAGCACTGGATGTTCCTTTTTCGAACTATTGGCCCGACTTTAAAAACACGAATAAGGAAAAGTTTACCTTACGCGAAATTCTTGCCCACCAAGCCAGACTGCAGGCATGGATTTCGTATTGGCAAATGGCACTGGATGAAAATCGCAAACTCAATCGTAAGGTTTTCAGGGATGCTCCCGGCGGTGATTTCAATGTGCGTATTGCTGAAAATCTTTATATGAATTCCCGTTTCAGGGAAACCATGTTTGATACGATCCGCACTTCGGAATTGCTTCCCCGCAGGAGGTACGTATACTCCGGTCTCAGCTTCTACCTTTATCCTGATATCATTACCACCCTTACCGGACAACCGTATGAAGAGTACCTTCAATCTGAATTTCTGAAGCCTCTGGGTGCTTCAACCGTTACCTATAATCCCTACCGGCAATTTCCCCTGAAAAGAATTGTGCCCACAGAAATCGACGATTTTTTCAGGATGGAAAAATTGCGTGGGTTTGTCCATGACGAAGGAGCCTCCATGATGGGAGGGGTATCGGGGAATGCCGGTCTTTTTGGCACCACCAATGATTTGGCTAAAATATTTCAGATGTACCTTCAAAAAGGGTATTACGGAGGGAAAAGATTTATCCCCGAAAAAACAGTTGATGAGTTTATCAGGATACAATATCCCGATAATAAGAACCGCAGGGGGCTTGGATTTGACAAGCCCTATATTGATAACCATAAAAATGACCTGAATGATGCCTATCCCGCCGTTGATGCGAGCAAAAACAGTTTTGGGCACAGTGGCTATACCGGAACCTTCGCATGGGCTGACCCGGATAGCGGAGTCCTTTTTGTTTTCATGTCAAACCGGGTTTATCCCACGCGGAATAATATCCGGTTGTATGAGTTGAATATCCGGACTGCTATGCACCAGGCCATTTATGACTGCCTGCCTGAAGAATAAGTTCTCCGGAGTTGCTTTTGTTTGTTCTTTTTTGGTCTCATGCTTCTTTCAATCCTGAGCTCATTGGATGCAGTTGGTAGCGCATCTCTTAAAAAACGTTAATTCCCGGAGAGTCGAATTTTGCATTTCTTTTAGTCCTGAGAACCCTTTGGACTCAAATCCAGTATTTTGCAGATATAAACATTTCCCTGCTGGAATTCGTAAAAAACAATGAGTGTTAAAATCAAAGAAAATCCATTGGGTTGAATTATGCGTTATTAAATTATTAATTTTATTTTTACATATTCAGATGTTTTTTTAACAGGAGTTTAACAACAAAATAAAATTTTAGCATTATGGAGCGTAAAATAACATTTAATGAGCTGCGAAAAATCAAAGACAGTTTGCCTGACGGTTCTATAAAAAAAATGGCGCAAGAGTTTGAATTATCGGAAGAAACCGTCAGGAATTATTTTGGGGGCGCGAATTACACCGCCGGAGCAGCTGTAGGTATCCATATGGAACCAGGTCCTAACGGAGGAATTGTTTTACTCGATGATACGGCTATTCTTGACCGTGCAAGGGAATTGGCTCAGGAGACAGCTTAATTTTAAGGAACCAAAAAAATTTGGACTGTCCTGTTCTGCAGGGCAGTTTTTTTTATATTTTTAACGCTCAGAGGGAACAATCAAATGAATTGATTCCATTTTTGCTAAAATCCAAATAAATTAAAAAACATGAAAAAACGTTATTCTCTTTTCCTTTGGGCAATCTTCCTCATTTTTTTCACTGCCTGCCAAACCGAAGTGCCCTGGCAGCCCCTTTTTAACGGTGAGAATCTTGAAAATTGGGATAAATACCTTGGATCCCCGCTTGACGGTCATGATAGTCTGGCCCAGGCCGCAACCGTTGAAAAAGTATTTTCAGTGGTTGAGCAAAACGGGGAAAATCTAATCCGGATTTCAGGAGAAATAAATGGTTCCCTGGCTACGCGGGATACGTTTTCGAATTACCACCTGCAGCTCGTTTTTAAATGGGGAGAGGAAGTATATTCCCGCCGGAACAGCGGTCTTCTTTACCACAGCTTTGGTGACTTTGGAGAGGCCCTGGATACGTGGATGGTTAATATTGAATGCCAGCTCATGCACGAAAAGCTGGGAGATACTTACCTCATGAACAACACCTACTGCGAAACAGCAGTTGAAGAAGTGGAAGATGGGTTCAGGTATGCGAAAGACGGGGAGATGATGAAATTTAGCAAGGAACATAACGGCCCCGGCATTATGAAGATGAAGGATGTCGAAAATCCCCTTGGGGAATGGAATACGGTTGACCTTTATACAATTGGTCGTACGGCTGTTCACGTGGTCAACGGGGAAACTGTGATGGTCAATAAAAATACCGGCGTCATGGAGAATGGAAATATTGTTCCGCTTACTTCCGGAAAAATACAACTGCAATCGGAGGGTGCCGAACTATTTATAAAAACCATTCAGGTTAAACCCATTGATGAAATTCCCGAGACTATTTTGCAATAAATGGTTTTGAGGAAACTTCAACCTTGTTTTTCTGTGAGGTACTTCCAGAACCGGCGGGGCATATTCTGACGCTGTAAGCGGAGATTCCTGCGTTCTCCGATGCTGATATGCTTAAAATAGGATTTCCATAAGGTCTGATAAAAGGCATCATCTTCCTCAAGAATATTTTCCTGAACTTTTCCGGTATGAAGGTTAACCGATTGGGGGGAGAGAACCACTTCCTCCACGGTTTTTTTGTTGAAAAAGGCACCGTAATTCCTTTTTAGATCATAAATTAACCACTGCTGATCAGCATACCGTGACCGAAAATGCTCAATGACCAATGGCAAAATGTCGTATAGCGGATCAATCCCCCCGAAATAGATACCATCTTTTGTTTTTTGCAACCGGACAAACATTTTTATCCGATGGGCTTCTTTTTTTACCTTCCGGGCCGAATTTACCACATCAAGAACATCGGGGTCACCCAGGTCGGTTTCTGTGTTTTTGCTCTCACTGAAAAGCCGCCGGGCAAAATGCATGATTTTGATTTCAATACCCTTCCCTTCCGAAAGAAAAGCATAAAAAAACAGTTGTTTGTTGCTTCCACTTAACTTGTTTTGAATTCCTTTCCAAACCCTCTCTGCTTTTTGATTATCTGAAATCACTTCTTTCTGCTCAGCAAATAGCTGAACCGGGCGTTTCCCCCGGATGTGAATCTCATCAGGGAATTCCCGGGAGTTGTATGCCTCGAAAATGCAGGTGAGTAACCCTGCAAATGTGCCGTCGTAGGTAAAGATCAACATGGCTGGATATTCCGTTTTCGGGTGTTTAAGATACTATTTTTTCGAACCTTTACAAGCGATGTTTTTGTCTGGAAAAAGAGGTGATTGAATTTTTTGGCTATATTTGCAACTTTGTTGCATTTGAAATGTTGTTGCACATGAAAAAATGATGCATTTATGAAGCCACTCGAAGTATTGCACAGCCATAATCTTAAACGCACCAGTTGCCGGGAAGGAATTCTTTCTGTTATTATGAATGCCCGGCAGGCCCTGTCTGAGCAGGAAATCAGGGAGCAGCTTGCAGGCACTTTCGACCGGACCACTTTTTACCGGTCATTTAAAACCTTGCTGGAGAGTCACATTATTCACAAGATTGTTGTGGATAATCAACTGGTAAAATATGCACTCGATAATTCCATCACCCGGAAAAGGGAACATGCCCATTTTTTTTGCAAAGGATGTGAGACGGTGACATGTCTGGATTCGGTGCCGGTTGACCCGCCTAATCTTCCGGAGGGGTATGTGGCCTCTGAAACAGAAGTGATCATTAAAGGGTTTTGTGCCCGATGCCAAAAATCAATTCGGAAATAAATTGAATCGGAAATTCAAATATATTGCTATAGTGCTGACAGGGGTGATTGCGTTTCCGCTTTTTTATCAACCTGTTCATATTTGGCATCACCAGTCTCTTGATTGCGGATGTCAGAGTCATTGCGAAATCTTCACCCCTGAAAATGACCAGGGATTCCTTTTGTATTCCGCTTTTGAGAAGGAAAGGGATTACTGCATGGTTTGCAATTTCAGATTTCCTTTTACCCTTCTATCGGAATCTTTTACTCCCTGCTTTTCTGTTTCTGTTTTTGCAAACCCAAATAATCCTCGTTCAGTTAACCGGAATTTTTCCGGGATAATTATGAAGACCAAACCGCGGGCTCCTCCTGTTTCCCTTTAAAATTTACAGGGAGGGGGAATTACCCTGTCCTGGAAAAAGAAAATATCTTTTGAGGATTTCCCATGCGATTCGTGGGGAAGTCTGTCCGTTTTATTTTTGAGCTTAGTTTTTAGTAGAAATGAGGAATTTATTTATTGGCCTCAGTGCCTTTTTGGAACCCTTTCATTGGTTGAAAGGGGCGGTAATTTTGCTGTTTTTTTTCACCTCTTTTTTTCCAGTGCAGTTATGGGGGCAGCAGAAATTGGTTTTTTCCGGCATCGTGAAGGATGAAAACCATCAGCCTTTACCTGGCGCTACGGTCCGGATCTTGCCAGCCCGGTTTCAAGTAGCAACAGATGACCGCGGACATTTTCGTATTGAAAAACTGGATTCAGGGAATTATGTTGTGGAAATAGCTTTTGTTGGATTTGAAAGACTCACCGACACGTTGGCGATTGGAAGGTCATTGACCAGGGAATTTCAATTAACGCCCCGGGTGCAAACCCTTCAGGAGGTTCGGGTTACGGACCATTATGCTGAATACCGGAAGCGGGAGGAAACCTTGAATGCAGAGGTTGTCAATGACGATTATTTGCGGCAGCATTTAGGCGGCAGTCTTGTGGAATCACTTGAAAGGCTGCCAGGGGTTACAGCCCAAAAAATAGGGTCGGGGCAGTCAAAACCGGTAATTCGCGGACTGGGGTTTAACCGGGTTGTCGTTTTGGAGAACGGGATTAAACATGAGGCACAGCAATGGGGAGCCGACCATGGATTGGAGGTGGATCAGTTTTCGTATGACCGCATGGAAGTGTTGAAAGGGCCAGCCTCACTGATGGTGGGCTCAGATGCCCTGGGGGGAGTAATCCATTTGCAGAACATATCGTCGCCTCCCAGGAACAGTTTCCAGGGAAGCATCGATTTGGTGGGGAAATCAGGAAATCATTTTCTTGGCAGCTCCATGAAATTTTCGGTCCGAAGAAAGGACTTTTTTGTTCGTTTAAGAGGGACCTTGCTCGATTACGCCGACTTCCGGGTGCCTGCCGATAGCATCGATATCTATTCTTTCAGGGCACCGCTCCATAAACAACGTTTGCGCAATACGGCCGGCAAAGAGCAAAACCTGCACTTTGCTGCAGGAATTCTGAAAAGCAAATTTAAGAGCTGGCTGTTTTTGAGCAATGTCAACAGCAAAAGCGGCTTTTTTGCCAATGCTCACGGACTGGAGCCCCGACAGGTGGATACCGGCCTGCATGATGAATCGGAAAGGGACATTCATTTCCCTTACCAGCAGGTTAATCATTTGAAAATCATTAGCAAAAATGACTGGAACAGCCATTCATGGAGGATTCAGTCGGAAATGGGATACCAGCATAATTTCCGGCAGGAATGGAGTTCCTATGTCAACCATGGCTTCATGCCGGCTACCTTCCCCGAAAACATGCCTTTCCCTGCTGACCTTGAACGGGAGTTTGACAAGGAAATTTATTCGGCCAATGTAAGAGCGACTTTTCACAAAAAGGAGGGGATAACATGGACAGGGGGTGTCAGCTCCCAGTTTCAGGATAACGACATCAGCGGAAGGGGCTTCATTGTTCCTGAATTTAACCGTTTTTCGGGGGGAGCTTTTTTGCTGGCCGACATTACGCTTTCTGCCCGGAGCCATTTGAAAACCGGCCTCCGTTATGATTACGGAAAAGTTAAAACCAATGCCTATTTCGACTGGTTTCCCACTCCCTTCGAGACTTCCGAGGGAATCAACGATCGTTACCTCCGCCGGTCACAAAATCTCGAAAAGCATTTTAGTAACTGGAGCTGGTCTGTAGGATATATTTTAAACACCGATAATCTGATGGTGAAAGTAAATGCCGGGAAAGGTTTCAGAATGCCTTCTCCCAAGGAGCTGGCTGCCAACGGTGTCAATTACCATCATTTCAGTTATGAAAAAGGGGATCCTGGTCTTTCTCCTGAGGTATCTTACCAGGTTGATGCCGGACTGGAATGGAAAAACCAAAGGTTTGCCATGGGGATAACACCTTTTTTAAATTTCTTCTCCGGCTACATCTACTTAAATCCCCTGGCAGAGCACGATCGACTCTATGGAAGTGGCCATCAGATATTTGAATATACCCAGAGTAATGTATCTCGCTACGGGGGAGAGCTCCATGCCCATTACGATGTTGTTTCGGCACTCAGGGCAGGAGTTATTGTTGATTATGTATATTCCCTTCAGCTTTCAGGAGACAAAGAGGGGTTTACTCTTCCCTTTTCTCCTCCTCCTTCTGTAGTGCTTAATTTGAAATACCAACCCACGGTGAGAGGGGCCTTCGCTAATAGTTACCTTTCCGTTGACCTGAATTGGGTTGCCAGTCAAAATAATATTGTACCGCCCGAAAAAATAACCCCGGGTTACCGGATTATTAACCTGGGGCTGGGAGGTGAAATGCATATTCAAAAACAACCGGTTTCCTGGTCTTTTCAGGTCCGGAACCTGCTCAATAAAACGTATTTTAACCATACCAGCTATTACCGTCTGATAAATGTTCCGGAACCCGCAAGAAATATGGTATTGAATGTGACCGTCCCCTTTACTGTAATTCTAAAACCTGAAAATGTTCTAAAGCAAAGATAATGAAATAGTTATAAACCAAAAAAAAAGATGATTATGAAATTTAAGATGATTCGTTTTAAACCCTTTTTTTCCTTGCTTTTTGTTGCTTTAATGTTCCTGACCATTTCCTGCCAGGAAAATGACGATTCTCCTCCACCTGAAATTTTGCAGTTTGAACTTGGATATGAAAACAATAAAACCGGATTCGCAGGGAGTGATTTTCACCTGGAAGCCGAAATTGTGGCAGAAGGAACCATTGATTATATTGAAGTGGAGTTGCATCCCGAAGAGGAACATAACGAGAAAAGCATGGTTGTTTTTTTTGATGAACCCTGGGAGTTCGATACCATTTACACCAAGTTTAACGGGTTGAAAAATACCGTTTTCCATGAGCATTTTGAAATTCCACTTCATGCCGATACCGGGCACTACCATTTTCATTTTGCCATAACCGATATGGAGGGCTACCAAACTACTTTTGAAGAAGAGGTGGAAATTAAGCAACCCGAAGATTTGGAAGCACCTGAACTCGTTGTTTCTTCAGCGCCAGCAGAAAATGCCGGTTTTTCCGATGGAGAAGTCATTGAACTGACCGGTTCAGTAACCGATGAAACCGCGCTTGGCGGCCTTTACATCGGACTTCTTCACGAAGAACAGGGCCTTACCGACGAGGAGGTAAATGCATCCAATACCATTACCTTGTTGCATACACACGACTTTGACACACCAAGGTCTCACGAGTTTACTGCAAGCATTACTGTTGGTGCCCGGGAGGACAATGATATTGAACCCAAAGTGCTCACGGGGTCGCTTTCCTGGAAGACAGGGCGTTACTTTATTGTTGTTAAGGCTAAAGATGCTTTTGGGGGGAACTGGACCTATTCTGATCGGATTCCCATAACCGTGAATTGATAAGATGAAAGCAGGCATGGTGCCCCGCACCATGCCTGCCTTCCTTGAATTTTACAGGGAAACGTCATATCGTATCTTTTTGATGTTGAACCTTCCCCTATTTTTTATTAAAAGGATTAATAATGAAAAAAGTTTTTAAAATTGTTTTTGTTTTCTTGATGACGGCTGTTTTGTCCTCGTGCGACAGTACTCAAAATATTGACGATGAGAAACCGGTGGTTGATTTGACCATTGAAGGTGCCCGTCCTGTAAATTGTGATACGCTTTTTTTTGGTGAATCGTTTACTTTCAGGGCTTTGTTAAAGGATAATGTTGAACTGGGGTCCTACAGCATCTCAGTCCATCATAACTTTGACCATCATTCGCATACCACAGAGGTTAGTGCCTGTGAACTCGCTCCTCAAAAAGACCCTGTTAACCCCCTTATTTTTATTCAGGATTTTTCCATTCCGGCAGGAATGAATGAATATGAAACCGGGGAAGTCATTACCCTCCCGCAGGGGAACGAAAATGGTAATTTTGACCCTGGAGATTACCATTTTTTTATCAGTTTAACTGACAAGGAAGGATGGTCTGCACAGAAAGGACTGAGCATTAAAATTCTTAAGCGTTAATACCCTGAATGTGGTGCTGGCCGGATAATAGGCGCAGTGATGAAATCAGGAGGGATCGACAGGAATGATCTTTTGTGAAATGGCATAGATGGTTAATCCGGATATACTTTTTATCCCTGTTTTTTCGGTAATGTTTTTCCGGTGACTGATAACAGTGTGGGTGCTGATGTTAAGCAAAGCGGATATCTCCTTGATCGAAAGGCCTTTTGTTAGTTGGATGAGTACGTCTTTTTCCCTTTTCGTGAGCTGGGCTCTTTTGTTTTTAGAACTTGACGAAGGGATACATGTTTCGTTTAAAAGATGGGTGATTTTTTCCGGCTGATCGGTCACGGATATTTTGTTGCGGAAAAGTTTTAGCAATTCATCGTCGAAAAAAGTATAAATAAGGGCAATCCATGAAACTTCAGGAAGCTCTTTTCTCAGTTTTTGGAATTCGTTTATTTTGTTTTGGACGAGGGCAGGGTTGATAATTGCGGTGTGAAATATCTTTTTTTCCGACAGGTTGTCTAATTCTTCCAGGCTGTTGAACCTGAAAAGGTAATAATGATTATCTGCTTTTAACAGCAAATTGGAAAGTCCTTCATAGATCATGACAGACGGTTCAATAACTGCAATGTTTATTCTGCATTTATCCATTGCTATGGCTTTTTTCAATTTTTTCGCCCAGAGGAAGCAAGATTTTTTCCTCAATAATGGAATGAATGTTCAGGTCAAATTCAAGTTGAAAAAGGCTAAAAAGGATTTTTCTTTTAAAGGGGAGGTCCTTTTTGATGGGAAGATGTTTCAGCAACAAATTTTTCAGGTCCGTCAGTTTGGTTTCTATATCGGTGTGATGCTCCCGGTATTCATTCACTGAAAAATCTTTTTTTACCATCATATCCTTTTGGCCGGTAAGCCTGCTGAAATAGGGGAAAGCAATACTGTCTTCGTAATCGAGGTGCTCCAGGACTTCTTCAAAATAATTTTGGAAAAATTTATCAATCAGTTCGACATCCCGCCTGGGGTTATTTTTATAAAGTTCCTGGATAAATTGTCTGATTTCGGGGTATTTATCCTCTTTGTAATATCGGTGACTGTTCTTCAGAAACCGGATAATATCGGGGATATCACCGGAGGAGGTTATTTCATCGTCGGAGGGAAAAAAACCATTGTAAAGGTTTCCAAAGGTTATAAACACCGGCAGGCTGATGTCATTTTCACTGCATAGTTGTTTTACGGTCATCCTATTGACCATCAGGTCCAGTTCAAAATGTTCCAGCAGCAATAAAAGAAAGGGGTTTTCATCGATAAGGACAGCCATTTTGGAGTCCGGGACCATATATGTTTTTTGGGTTTGATACATTGATCAACTTTTTTATTTATAACGGGTCTAAAATACAAAAAAAAATTGATGAGGAAGATGGTATGTTTTTATACTGTATTGATCCCTTTCCAACAGATGAAACGAGTCATGTTAGCCGGCCGGCGGACACACAGGAAAATGTTTATATGGCGGGTTCCATGTGTTACCACTAAAAATAAACAATTATAAACACATGAAATTTTTTTAATGTGCAACCGGGAGAATAGGTTGATAGTCCTGAAATAAACTCAATTGGGTATCGGGTTCTTTTTTTCTCCGGGGATAATTTTCACGTATCAATTGATTCCTGAGCCTGTCCGGTCCCCAATTCGAACCAAAGGAAGCGGGCAGTTCGTTGCTTTGGATAAAGTATTTTGCCCGTTTCATTACAACCCCGATTTTTTTGAGGTGATAAAACGCGAGTTTCCGGTGTTTTCGGGCCTTGATAATGCGTTGAGCCGATTGCACCCCAACTCCGGGGATGCGAAGGATCATTTCATAATCGGCCTTATTAACATCCACAGGGAAAAGGTGAAGGTTCCGTAAGGCATAGCCCAGTTTGGGGTCGAAATCCAGGTCCAGGAAGGGGTGGTCTTCGGGAAGAATTTCTTCGGCTTTAAATCGGTAAAAACGCATAAGCCAGTCGCTCTGGTAGAGCCGGTTTTCGCGGACCAACGGGGGTTTATTTATGGCCGGAAGCCGCTCATCATAGGTGTTCACCGGGATGTAACCCGAAAAATACACCCTTTTGAGTTGTTGCACCTGGTAAAGACGGGAGGATAATAAGATAATCTGGCGGTCGGTTTCCGGACTTGCTCCGATAATTAATTGGGTGCTTTGGCCGGCAGGTGCAAAGCGGGGAGCCTTCCTGAATTTTTTTCGTTCTTCTTTGCTTGTCAGAATCGAATGTTTTATCTGATCCATTGGGGTTATTATGCCTGGGAAATTTTTTCCGGGAGCAAGTTTTTTCAGGTTCTGTTCTGTGGGTATTTCAATGTTCACGCTAAGCCGGTCGGCAAAAAGTCCGGCCTGTTGGATAAGTTCCGGGCTCGCACCTGGAATGGCCTTCAGGTGAATATAACCGTTGTAGTTCTTTTCCAGTCTGAGCTTGCGGGCTACTGCCACCATTTTTTCCATGGTGTAATCAGGGTTTTTTATCACCCCGGAGCTTAAAAAAAGGCCTTCCACAAAATTTCTCCGGTAAAATTCAATTGTTAAATTCACGATTTCGTCCACCGTGAATGTAGCACGCGGGCGGTCATTACTCTTTCGGTTAACGCAATAAGCACAATCATAAATGCAGTAATTGGTCATTAATATCTTAAAGAGACTGACACATCGTCCGTCATCTGTAAAACTGTGGCATACCCCGCTTGTTGCTCCGCTGCCAATACCCCCGGAGGTGTTCCCCCTGTTGCTCCCGCTTGATGCGCAGGAAGCATCGTATTTGGCTGCATCTGCCAGAATGTTAAGTTTTTTTTCAATTTTCCCCTGACTCATATTGACTAAAATCTAATCAAAAAACCTGCATGTAATATAATCATTTTTTTTTTAATCCGGGAATTACAGAATAACAGAGCCGGGCAACTTCCATAGGGAGGAAAGCTGAACCGATTGGCCTGAAGAAAAGGTTCCGGATTTTGGTTAGCAATGCGGATAACCGAACCTTGTTATTTTCGTACCTTTGAAAAAAGGAGTCTGTTTTATGAAGGAAGCACTTTTTTATGAAAAGGGGAATGACCAGGTGGTAAAATGCACCCTCTGTCCCTGGTTTTGTGTGTTAAAAGAGTCCCAAACGGGAAATTGCAAAGTCCGGCAGAATGTTGACGGACGATTAATTACGCATGTTTATGACCGGGTTGCTGCTTTGGGAACCGATCCCATCGAAAAAAAACCGCTGTATCATTTTTTTCCGGGGAAAAACATTTTATCCATTGGTGAAGTGGGGTGCAACATGCATTGCAGTTTTTGCCAGAATTATTCTATTTCTCAATGCCGGGCCGACGAATATTCCGGGTTTCAAACCATCACTTCGGAGCAGATCGTGAATAAGGCACTGAGAATTCCGGATAATGCCGGAGTGGCATATACCTACAATGAACCCTTTACTTTTTATGAATTTATGATCGATACGGCGAAGCTTGCCCGGGAAAAAGGTTTGAAAAATGTTGTGGTTTCCAATGGGTATATCAATCCGGAACCCCTCCGGTATGCGTTGCCTGTACTTGATGCCTTCAATATTGATCTCAAGGGTTTTAACCCTGGTTTTTATAAGAAATATGCCAAAGCCTCACTGGAACCTGTACTGGAAACCATTCAAATCCTTGCCGCTGAAGGGAAACACCTTGAAATGACCAACCTTGTCATAACCGGTTTGAACGATGACGAAGAAGCGTTTGAGGAAATGGTTCAGTGGATTGCATCAAAGGCCGGTAAAAATACTCCATTGCATCTTTCCCGTTATTTTCCCCATTACAAACTCAATGCTCCGCCAATCTCCGTTGAGAAATTGAAAAAATTGTATGCAATAGCCCGTGAAAACCTCCACCATGTCTATCTGGGTAATGTGAGCGATGAATTTCGCACCAATACGTATTGTCCGGAATGCGGCTACTTGCTGATAGAAAGAACCCATTACCAAACCCGCCTTGCACCTGGGTTGAAAAGCAAATGTCCTGGTTGCGGACATCCCTTTGACGGGGTTCTCTGAAGCCACGGTTGATTTTTTTTATCCCTTTTTGGGGTTATGTCAATCTATTTCCGTACCTTTTAGTCTGAATTAATTAAAAAATCAAACGATCATGGAAGCCAAGGAATTTTTGGAACAAGATGCGTTCCTGAAAATGCTTGAAGAGGCGGAAAGTCTGAAGAGCAAAATTTTTTCTGATGTTATCGATGACGAAGGACATCAATATGTCGATCTGGTTCAGGAGGGCGGGGGTGTCCTGGGAATTGCCCTCGTAGGATACACCTACATCCTTGAGGCAGCAGGGATACGGTTTTTTCATCTGGCCGGTACTTCTGCAGGAGCTATAAATACGCTTGTTTTGGCCGGAATTGGTTCCATCGGAGAGGAAAAATCAAAGCATGTTCTTGAGGAACTTGCCCAAAAAGATCTTTTTGAATTTGTGGATGGGGATGCGGCACTCAAAAAGATTACCCAAAAGGCCATTGATGGTACCCCGCTAAAAAGGATGTGGTTCAAACTGCTTTTGAATATCAGTAAAGTGAAAAAGGCGTTATTTGCTGACCTTGGCCTCAATCCGGGAAAGAATTTCGAAGAATGGCTCGAGACCGTTTTAAAGAAATATCCCAATCAGATATCCACCATCGGTCAGTTAATGGAAAAACGGAACCGGAAATATTTTCCGGAAGGATTAAAGCACAGGCTTACGGGTAAACCTCTTGCCGATGAGGTCGCCAAGATGTTTATTATTGCTGCGGATATTACCACCCAGACGAAGGTGCTTTTCCCGGCTATGGCCACGTTGTATTGGGGCGATAAGGCAGATGAAATATCTCCCGCAAAAATGGTGAGGGCCTCCATGTCGGTTCCCTTCTTTTTTGTTCCCTTCGAGATTGAGGATATCCCGGGAAAAGGAGAACCTGCTAATCAGGAGTGGATTGAAAAGGCTTATTATTTTGGTCCTGTTCCCGAAAAGGTTAAATTTGTGGATGGCGGAATGATTTCGAACTTCCCGATCAATGTTTTTCACTCGAAGGATATTAAGACTCCGCGAAAACCCACCTTCGGTGTAAGGTTGAGTTCCTATCGTCAGGAGTATGCCGATGTTGATGATTTTGGAGGGTTTTTGGGGTCTATGGTGAATACGATGCGCCATGATGCAGATGATCAGTTCTTGCTTCAGAATCAGGATTTTAAAAAGCTGATCTGTTTCATCGATGCGGATAAGCAGTTTAACTGGTTAAATTTTAATATGGATGCGGAGCGGAAAAAGAAGCTGTTTTTACTCGGTGCCCGCAAAGGACTTGAGTTTATCCGGGAGTTCGATTGGGAAGCCTACAAAAAGGTGAGGGAGAAGCCCGGAAATTGAAAATGAATGTATGAAGTTATTTACACCAGAAGCTTTTCAGGGTAATCTGAAGAAAAAAATATATTTTGAAGGTTGGTACTTTAAACATGTTTCTTCCGGGGGGGAACATGTTTTTTCGTTCATTCCGGGGATATCTCTGACAAAGAAGGATCAGCATGCTTTTATTCAGTTCATTGACGGAGTTTCCGGCCAGACAGAATACATTCGATATCCTCTCTCTGATTTTGCTTTTACTCCCGGAAAGCTTGAAGTCCGGATAGGGGAATCCCTGTTTTCACTCGAAGGAATTGATTTGAACATTCAAAGCCCGGATTTCACGGCTCTCGGCACCATTGACTATTCAGAAGTGGTCAGGTATCCGTCTGGTTTTTTTTCTCCCGGAATCATGGGGTGGTATTCCTTTGTTCCCTTTATGGAATGCAAACATGGCATCGGTTCGGTTTTGCACCGTTTAAAGGGTTCTCTGAAGCTGAACGGTGCATCTTTCGATTTTCCCGGAGGGACAGGCTACATTGAAAAAGACTGGGGAACCTCTTTCCCTGAATCATGGATTTGGTTGCACTGCAATACGTTTGATGAACCCGAATGCTCGTTTACTTTTTCGGTGGCTAAGATTCCCTGGCTGGGGAGTTTTTTTATCGGGCATATTTGCTTTCTATACCTAAAAGGGAAGTTTTATATCTTTGCTACGTACAACCGCTCTGAAATTACCCACATCGATTTCTCCGGGAGAACGCTTGATTTGGAAATAAAAAACAGGAATTACCTGCTGAAAGTCAAGGCAGTGCAAAAGAAAACCAGCCATCTCCAGGCGCCTGATACTGGTGTAATGGACCGAATGATTAAAGAGAGCATAGACTCCGGAATAGAATTGACCCTCACAGACCTGAAAGGAGAAGTTCTTTATGAAGGTACAGGAAACCATGCAGGGATGGAGGTGATTGAAAAGATACTGTCTTACTTTTAATTGTCGAAAAATCAATTATTTTGATTTACTTTGAACTCCTTAAATTTTCTAAGCTATTGAATACAATTTTTAATTATTTTTTTCACCAACATCAATGAAATTTTCTGAAATAGGAGTACATTATGACATTCTCGATGCCATTGGATACATGGGGTTTAAAAAAACTACCCCAATACAGGAGCAATCCATTCCGGAAATTCTTTCGGGCAAGGATTTAATTGCCTGTGCCCAGACGGGAACAGGGAAAACCGCTGCCTTTGTGATTCCCCTTCTTGATTTGATTCTGGAACAACCTGCAGGCGAAACCACCACCCTGATTTTGGTGCCCACACGTGAACTGGCCATCCAGATTGACCAGCAGGTGCAGGGTATAGCATATAATCTGGGGGTTCATTCCATTGCCATCTATGGGGGAAGTGACGGAGATGACTGGGGCCAGCAAAAGCGGGCATTAACACAGGGTGCTGATATTGTGATTGCTACCCCGGGAAAGCTCATTGCTCACCTCAATATGGGCTATGTAAAATTTGAGACCTTGAAATATCTGGTTTTGGACGAAGCCGATCGTATGCTGGATATTGGGTTTTATGAAGACATTCTCAAGATCATCTCTTTTCTGCCCAAGCAGCGGCAGACCCTCATGTTTAGTGCCACTATGGCACCCAAAATCAGGGCGCTCGCTTCCAAAATTCTTGTAAATCCAACGGAGATCAACATCGCCATGTCGAAACCCGCCGAAGGGGTTTTGCAAGCCGTTTACCTTTGCTATGATCACCAAAAGATCGATTTAATTAATCATTTGATAACCGATAAGCCCGATTACAACAGCATTTTGATTTTTTGTTCGACCAAAAGGAAAGTCACCGAACTGGCCAACTCCTTAAAAAAGAACAAATTTGCAGCGGAGGCGATTTCTTCTGACCTTGAACAAACGGAGCGGGAAAAGGTACTGCAGGCATTTAAGGCCCGCCGTACAAGGATTTTGGTTGCTACCGATGTGCTCAGCAGGGGAATTGACATTAAAGAGATCAATTTGATCATCAATTTTGATGTGCCCCACGATGCCGAAGACTATGTCCACCGGGTGGGAAGAACAGCACGCGCCGATGCTACGGGAGTTGCCCTGACCCTGGTGAATGAAAAGGAAATGGGAAAGTTTCAGCAAATTGAAAATCTGATTGAAAGGGTAGTCATAAAACTCCCTCTTCCCGAAGGCCTGGGGGATGGCCCCCAATGGAGGCCTTCAAAGGCAGGAAAATTTTCTTCTCAAAGAAATTTCTCTAAACGAAAAAAAGGGAAACGACCTTCTTCCGGCGGAAACTCAGGAAGGAATCTTAAAAAGAGCGGTCCCAAATCACAGGAAAAAAAGAAATTTTAATCGCGCCGGAGATATTTCTGAAAAATGTTGTCCCGGATTTCTTTTTTCGTGAAATCAAATGGTATTTTAGCCATTTTAATTGGATAAACTATGCTGAAACCAACAATGTTTGTTTTTGCCTGGGTTTTTATGTTTACGTTGTGCAGCGCCCGGGAGCTTCAAACCGGTGCGGGGCAGCCGGAAGCCTACTTGCCTTTTCTCAAGGGGAAAAAGGCAGGAGTGGTGGTCAACCATACTTCCATGGTAAACGAGACGACTCACCTGGTGGATTTTCTTTTGGAGAATGGAGTATCGGTTAAAAAGATTTTTGCCCCCGAGCATGGGTTCCGGGGAGATGCCTCAGCCGGGGAAAAGGTTAAAGATGGTTTGGATTCCAGGACTGGTATTCCGGTAATATCGCTTTATGGTGAAATTCGCAAACCTGCTCCTGCTCATATGGAAAATCTGGATATTCTTGTTTTTGATATTCAGGATGTGGGATGCCGTTTTTATACATACCTTTCAACGCTGCATTATGTATTGGAGGCCTGTGCCGATAACGGGAAACCCCTCCTGGTCCTCGACCGGCCAAACCCCAATGGCGATTATGTGGCCGGGCCCGTCCTGGAACCCGAATTCCGCTCTTTTGTGGGTTTGCACCCCATTCCCCTTGTTCACGGTTGTACCCTGGGGGAGATGGCCCTTATGATTAACGGGGAACACTGGCACCAGTCTCCGGAAAAATGTGACCTGCGGGTTATTCCTGTAAAAAATTACACACACAAAACAGCATATTCCCTTCCGGTGAAACCATCACCCAATCTTCCCAATGATTTGGCTGTTCAACTGTATCCTTCCCTCTGCTTTTTTGAAGCAACCAGCGTGAGTGTTGGCCGAGGTACCGACTTTCCGTTTCAGGTTCTGGGTGGATTAAAACCATCACTTGGAGACTTTCAGTTTACTCCGCGGAGCATTCCGGGGGCTGCTGTTAATCCTCTAAATAAAGGGAAGAAATGTTACGGTGTTGATTTGCGCCGGTTAAATCGTGTGCCGGATTTTACCCTTCAGTTTTTTCTGGATTTTTATCATCAGTACGAAAATGAGGAAGACTTTCTTATCCGGGAACGCTGGTTTAATCTTTTAGCCGGTACCGATCGGCTGATTCAACAAATCCGTCAGGGAAAAAGTGAAGACAAAATCAAAGAAAGCTGGCAGTCCTCACTCCAGGAATATAAGACATTAAGGAAAAAATATTTGTTGTACCCCGATTTTGAATAGGTAGATTATTATGAGTCCTCTTCTCGTTCTTAGTTTGGTTTTAGGCTATTTTTTGGTTTTAGTTGGTATTTCCTGGCTGACCTCGCGCAATGCCGATACTCAGGCCTTTTTTAATGCAAACCGGAAATCACCCTGGTTTCTGGTTGCCTTTGGAATGGTAGGGACTACGCTTTCGGGAGTCACTTTTATTTCTGTTCCCGGAGAAGTTGGAAACTCTGCCTTCTCCTATTTGCAGTTTGTCTTTGGGAATGTTGTTGGTTACTGGCTGGTGGCTGGTATCCTTCTTCCCCTCTACTACAAATTGAACCTGGTTTCCATTTATTCCTTCCTGGATAACCGGTTTGGAAATAGTTCCTATAAAACCGGTTCCTTTTTCTTCCTGATCTCCAAACTGGTAGGGGCCGCTTTCCGGCTTTACCTCGTTGCAGGTGTCCTTCAAATCGCTTTTTTCGATGCCTTTAACATTCCTTTTTCTGTAACGGTGATTGTTACAATCGGACTTATTTGGGTTTACACCTTCAGGGGAGGAATAAAAACCATTGTCTGGACCGATGCACTTCAAACGTTTTTTTTGGTGAGTGCGGTCATTTTTACCATTATAGCCATAACCCGAATGTTGAATATGGACGGGGCAGGGATGGCGGAGCGAATTTCTGCTCACCCGAATTCCCAGATTTTTTTCTGGGATTGGCGAACAGGAAACAATTTTTTTAAACAGTTTTTTGCAGGAATGTTCATTACCATTGTGATGGTGGGGATGGACCAGGATATGATGCAAAAAAATCTGACCTGTAAGAACAAAAAAGAAGCTCAAAAGAATATGATTGTTTTCAGCCTCTCTTTTCTGGTTACGGTTTTTCTTTTTCTTTCCCTGGGCGTGTTGCTTTACATTTTCGCAACAGAAAGTGGTATTGCCGTTCCCAAAACGACCGACGAACTGTATCCCCTTATCGCTTTGGACTACCTCGGGCTTCCTGTGGGAATCGCATTTCTGTTAGGCATAACGGCAGCGGCCTATTCCAGTGCCGATTCTGCACTCACAGCTTTAACCACATCATTCAGTGTTGATTTTCTCAGAATTGACAAATACCCCGAATACAGAAAACGAATACTGAAGAAACGGGCTCATATCATGTTCTCAGCATTGCTGGTTGTGATCATTCTTTTATTCAGAACCATTAGCGATGAGAGCATTGTTGTGGCCGTTTTTACAGTCGCCGGCTATACCTACGGGCCTATTCTTGGTTTGTTCGTTTTTGGAATGTATTCGAGAAGGGAAATCCGCGATAAATGGGTACCGTTCATCGGAGTAATTTCTCCTGTTATCTGTTTTGTTATTTCTTCTCATTCCGAAGAATGGTTCAACGGATACCGGTTTGGCTTTGAATTGTTAATCCTTAACGGACTGATCACTTTGGCAGGTTTATTCCTCATTTCGAAAAAATATGCTGTAAAAAACCAATAGTTGCAAATAAATGTTAAATTTTGTAAATTGATTTTTTATCTTTGCAAAATAAGAGTATAGAAAAAACGTTTGTGTTAAAAACCGGTAAAAATTGGCTAAAAATCTGATTCAAATATTTGTTGGGTTTCTCATTGCTATTTCGTTCCTGTCATGCGAGGACGAAGGATATATGAGTTCGCCGGATGCTGCTTTGCAATTTTCCAGTGATACCATCATGTTTGATACCATTTTTACGACCATTGGATCAACCACACAACATCTGAAAGTCTATAATCCATTCAACGAAAACATGTTGATTTCCCGAATCCGGCTTTCAGGCGGTGATTTTTCCAGTTTCAGGCTCAATGTAAACGGGAAAACCACCAGTGAAGCCTATGAAGTGGAGGTGCCTGCGAATGACAGCATTTTTATTTTCGTGGAAGTGACTATCGATCCCAATGGTCAAAACCTTCCCATGGTGGTTCAGGACTCTATTGAATTTACCACCAATGCCAATATTCAGGATATTCAATTAGTCGCTTATGGACAAGACTTTAAGCTGATTAAAGGGGAAAATATTGAAACAACGACCTGGACCTCAGAGAAACCTTACCTGATTTATGATTATGCCTATGTCGACAGCCTTTCAACCCTCACCATAGAACCCGGAACACGGATTTTTTTCCATAAGGGGGCCGGTCTCTATGTCAAAGGGAATATCATCGCCAATGGGACGTTCCAGAATCCCATCTACTTTTTGGCCGATCGACTGGAAGAGAGCTATGAAGATATTCCCGATCAATGGAACGGGATTGTCTTGTTCTCGGGGAGTCATAATAATGTTTTTAACTATACGACCATAAAAAATGCCAATATTGGCCTTCAGGCAGGGACAATAGAAGATGAGGGGTTTGCAACCCTGAAGCTCTCCAATTCAAGGATTGAGAACATGGCCTATGCTGGCCTCTTTGCCCTGAAGTCGAAGGTTGAGGGATACAATAACCTTATTGCCAATTGCGGGTTTTATGCCGCCGCCTTGCTGGTGGGAGGGGAGTATGAATTTTATCACACCACCATCGCCAATTTCTGGGGGAACTATTCAAGCCGGGCACGAACAACTTCTTCTCTGGTAATTTCGAATTTACTGGTCATTGAGCAGGCCGATGGTTCCAAAGTTGCTCATTCGGGGGATCTGGAAAAGGCATTTTTTGGCAATAGTATTATTTACGGAAACAATCAAAAAGAAATTGAATTGGGGGATAACAAAGAGAACCTTTTTAATTTTAAGTTTGACCATTGTATTATCCAGGTTCCCGATACGTTCGATATCTCGGAAAAAGATAATTTCAACAACGTCTGGAAAGGGAGTGATCACAACCCCAGATTTGTTGATCCTTACGATGATTACGATTATTCCCTTGATACCCTCTCTGCTGCCAAAGATATAGGCGACCCCGAACTGGCCAAAGATTTTCCAATGGATATTTTGAATAAAGACCGGACTGCCGACGACGGACCCGACCTTGGCGCTTTTGAGCGAATCGAAAAGAAAGATGACGAGTAAATGTTTTTTTCTTTTGACGGTTTTTCTTTTTTTTACCGGTATTCTCCCTGCACAGAAGAAACCGTGTGAGTACGCTGTTTTGTTCTACAACGTTGAAAACCTCTTTGACCTGAAAGATAATCCTGAAACCCTTGATGATGATTTTACTGCAGGAGGTAACCGGTATTGGACCTATGAACGTTTTCAGCGGAAAATACTCCGTATTTCAAAGGTTATTATGAGCGCAGGGGGCTGGCATCCTCCGGGAATGGTTGCCTTGTGTGAAGTAGAGAACCGGTATGTTTTACACCGCTTGATTGAGGATACTCCCCTGAATCGTTTTCCCTTTAAAATAATTCATAAGGAATCACCCGATGACCGGGGGATTGATGTTGCTTTTCTTTACAATGAGGAAGTTTTTTATCCACTGGAGTACCAGTATTTTCCATTAAGAAACGAAGATGGTTCTGTGGTTGAAACACGTGAAATACTCTCCGTCTCGGGGATTGTTGGAGGAGTGGATACATTGCATTTTTTTGTGAATCACTGGCCTTCCCGGTACGATGGCTTGCTGGAGACCCAGGCGCTCCGTAACCTGGCCGCTGAAACATTGCGTTCTCTGGTGGAGGCGAAGCAAGAGAATTACCCAGGTGCAAAAGTAATTATTCTTGGCGATTTCAATGATCAGCCCCTTGATGAAAGTATTTTTGATATTCTGAAAGCCGGCTGGATATCAGAGGATAAAGAACCCGGAGATATTGTTAATCTTTCCCTGCAATGGCTGGATGAAGAAAAAGGGACCCTGAAATTCCGGTCTCAATGGTCGGTTTTTGACCAGATAATGGTCTCCGGCTCGCTGCTGATGGCCAAAAGCGGAATCACAACAACGGGTGCCAGTGCACAAATTGTTAAAATCCCTTTTTTGTTTGAACCGGACCAACGTTACGGCGGGGTGAAACCTTTTCGTACCTATTCCGGCTATACCTATCAGGAGGGGTTTAGCGACCATCTGCCCGTCTTGCTGAGACTTAATGCAGTCCACTAATCCTTTTTTTTCAATCCCAGCTTTTTTGCCTCTTGCAACATATATTG
>CAYTDH010000001.1:29533-43958 GCA_964436325.1 uncultured Tangfeifania sp. | reverse complement strand
AAATTGGATTTGATGTAGCGGCTGTAATTCTTGATGAAAAATTTAAGATAATCGCTCAGGGAACTTTCCGACAAAATCTGGCGGTAATTGGTGGAAGATATGGCAAAATTCACATATTCCACCCCCTCCAGTGTTTCAAAAACAGGAGCATTTCGAATAATGGCCCGGTGATAAATCACTCCGTCTTCTTTATTTTCAAGTGCCCTTACAACCACAAGTATGGTCTCTTCATTAAGGTTTTCAGTCTCAATATCAAAATCGATGCGGGTATAGTGATCAATGTTGTAATTGGCGATATCAAATTTAAGGCGGTTGATATCGATATCCGCTTCACGCGGATAAGCAATAACAAAATAGTGGAGTAAATCTTCTTCATAGGTATATTTCCCACCAAACTCATCATTCTCAGCACGTTCTTCCATCAACAATTCTTCGTTTTGAATCTCCTCGTTAATGTAACCCATATCCACCAGCTTTTGATAATCGGCCAGGGTGCTGTCCTGGATAAGACTCAGAATTTCGGTGGCCAGTGGTGTAGGTTCAGCGACAGGATATTGAGATACGTAATCTTCAAGAAGATCTTCAAACATGTGGATATCGGTCTGGGTACCCTGGGCTACGGTTTCCATAAAATCGATCTTAGGCAGCACCAGACTGTCGGGTTCCAATGCTTTCATGGAACTTGTCAGGGCAATCACATTCCGGTAATTGCCCGTCCGGTAATATTGAAATGTTTGCTCATAAAGCCTGTTCAGACTATCCGTCCGGGCCTCCATCTCCACAAAGAAATTGGGATTGGTCAGGTATTGGGCGTATTTACTATCAGGAAATTTCGAAATAATCAGATTACGGTAATAATTGGACCGTTCCTGGTTACCCATCAGTTCATACAGGTCGTATAACTCAAAATAGGCCGAAAGCACATAAATATTCGAAGGATACCGTTCAATAAGCGATTCATAGGCCTCTGCAGAGCGCTCATAATTAGAGAACTCCGATTTAAAAATTCTCCCTGCATTATACAGGGCTTCAATAATCCGCTCATGGGAGAGTTCCATCAGGGAATCATTCAGCGGGAGGTCCTGGGTATAAAACTCTTTTTTGAGGGGATCCTCCACCCTGATCTCCATTTCACTTGAGTCGGCTGCTTCAGCCATTTCGCCGACCTGATCCATCGAAACAGTCGTTTTATCGGAACGCCGCCAGTCATCCTCCAGGTTTCTTTGCCCCCAGCGTTGTTGGAAAGTAACCTTCCCGTAGGAGACCGTCTGTGGATTATAAAAATACCATCCGGCTCCCTCCTGACCGCGGCCCATTCCCATCCTATTCCTGTTCGAGCGGTAATAACCCTGGGTACGCTGGCCCTGCATCGCAAGGTTTTCCATGTTCCGCTGGCGCTCCTGCTCCTCCTGCATCAGGCGGGCTATAAGCGACTCCCTTTCGGTGGGAGGCATTTGGGCAATTTGCTGAAGGCTATCTTCCTTTTCAACCGTAACCAGGTTCTCAACCAAATTGCTCAGACTCCCGTATTGAGCAGAAAGCTGCTCATAATTGGGATAAGTCTCATCAATGATGATCATGGCACTGTCGTAATAGGCCTGCGCCTGCCGGTAATTCAGGTCTTCAAAATAAATGTCGGCAAGGGTTATGGCCGACTGGGCCCGTTGAAACTGATTATCAAAACTGGTTGCCACCGATTTCCGGTAATTTTCAATGGCCGTTTCCCGGTTGCCCTCCCTGAAGAAAATATTTCCCAGGGCAAAGTAGATCTGATCACGGAATTCAATATTTTTTTTATCGCGCAGCATTTTACGCAATTCCTTTTTGATCGCCTCCGCATCTCCTTCTCCTGTAAAAACACCGGCAGCATTAATCCTGGCATTGAAGGCCATTTTATAATCGGCATTCATTTTAGTAACCTTCTCATAAGCCTGTGAAGCGAGAACAGAATTTCCGAGTTCTTCATGCAGCTGGGCCTTGATGTATTGCAGGCGAGCCTTTCGTTTTCTCCAGAATGTATTGTCAAGAGCAACATCGATGGCCTCAATAGCCTCAGGATATTTTTCCTGTTTCATGAAAAAATCGGCTGTAGCCATGGCCAATTCTTTTTCCAATTTACGGGGGAAATTCCTATCGTTCTGTAACTCCTTAATGGCTTCCTCCGCTTCAGTAAAACGTTCAAGTTCCGATAAGCTCCGAATCATCCAGATTTCGGCTTCATAAAGCGCATCCTCATCCTGAAATTTCCGAAGCACATACGAAAAATTTTCAATGGCCGCCCTGAAATTATGCTGGTAAAAATAAGCTTTCCCAATCAGCAGGTAACTATCGTCCACCCATTTGTTAAACTCTTCCTGGCTGGCAAATTCCTGGTACTTGCGGGTCCTGCGGCGCCGACGCTTGGGTTTTTCGGTAATGCTGTGTATCTCAATTAATTTAGATGCTTTTAAAACTGCATTTTCCATGTCTGACCTGACCAGACTGGCGGCAGATGGATCACTCGCTTTATAAATGGGAAGCAAACGGGTATAATCATTCTCTATTTGCTCTTCAATCTCCTGCACCCCCGCTTTAAAACTCTCGTGTCCGTTGAAAAAGATATTATATTTTGAGGTAATATTATGATAGGTGCGGGAGGCAAAAGTATTCTTTTCAGTGGAACAACGCTGAAAAAGCGGCACCAGCAAAAGCAGTCCAATGGTATGTAATAGATAGCGTTTCAAACAATATTCTTTACCAGCTTTAGGAATAAACTCATTTTCCTTCAGATTATTGTAATCCGAAGCTTTGATTATTCCGCTTCGGGTGCATAAAAATAAAAAAAATCGCTTTGCTGCTGTTGAGCATTTAACAGCCCTTGCATACACGCTGTTCCGGCTCTATTTCCGGGTTATCTTTACCTTTTTGGTTGGGGCACGTTCAATATTCCGAAGATGCAGTTGATGCACAAGATTCTCAGCAACCTCACTAAATGCCATACCAGTAACCGAATCGGGATTGGTAACCGATGGCGTTCCCTCATCTCCTCCTTCACGTATACTCTGAACAAGCGGAACCTGTCCCATCAGTTTTATACCCATTTTTTCCGCCAGTTTTTTACCCCCCTCTTTTCCAAAAATATAATACTTGTTTTCGGGCAATTCGGCCGGGGTAAACCACGACATATTCTCTACCAGTCCGAGTACAGGCACATCAATGGATTTACTCTGAAACATACTTGCCCCGCGAACCACATCAGCCAGGGCAACATCCTGCGGAGTGGTTACCATAACTGCACCGGTAACAGGAACAGTCTGCACAAGGGTCAGGTGAATATCGCTGGTGCCGGGAGGCAAATCGATCAACAGGTAATCAAGTTCTCCCCAGTGTGCATCCATCATTAACTGCTTCAAAGCATTGGAAGCCATAGGACCCCTCCATATAACCGCACTCTCGGTGTCCACAAAGAATCCAATAGAAAGGAATTTCACTCCGAATTTCTCAAGCGGATGAATCATATCCCGTCCTTCAATTTTTTCACCGGTGGGGCGTGTCCCTTCAGCACCAAACATTTTGGGAATGGAAGGACCAAAAATATCCGCATCAATCAATCCGGTTTTATACCCCTTCTGTGCAAGGGCAATGGCCGTATTAACGGCAACAGTGGATTTACCAACCCCTCCCTTGCCGGAAGCAATCGCCACAATGTTCTTTACTCCGGGAAGAACAGGACGCTCCATGTCGTGCAAAAACTTCACCGAAATGTTATCTTCTATCTCCACATTTTCACCCAATTGTGCTTTGATCGCCTTTTCACACGCCAGTACCACCGACTCTATCTGAGGATCATTGCTCTTTTGAAAAACCAGCGAAAAACTAACACGTTGCCCGGCTATACGAATCTCCTGGACCATATCGAGGGAAACCACATCTTCATCACTCCCCGGATATTTTACCCTGCGTAAAGCATCGGTTACATTCTTGGGAACAATAAGCTTATTCGGTATATCTGACATAAAATCTTTGTTTTTAAATGAGTTGCAAAAATATAAAATATCCGGTTGAAAGGGATAAAAATCCAAGGGATTTATTTTGACAAGGCTTTCAGTTAATTACGAATTACGAATGAATAATTACGAATTGAGGAATTGTGGATGGGGCGTTTAATTACGAATTACGAATGAGAAAATTACGAATGAAAGAATTACGAATGAAGAATTTCGAAAGACCAACCACATTCATGTGGATAAATTCGTAATTCTTTAAGCCTAAAATATACTCATTCAGTAATTCGTAATTCGTAATTAAAAATTCGTAATTAAAAAGATGAGGAATGATAATATAATTCAAAAGAAAAGTTATGCTTTAGCGGTAAGAATTGTGAAGGTTTATCAGCATTTGTGTAAAGAAAAAAATGAATATTTTTTATCGAAACAATTGCTGCGATCCGGGACTTCAATAGGTGCAAATGTTGAAGAAGCCTTGGGGGGACAATCCCAAAAAGACTTCTTTGCTAAACTAAGCATCGCATACAAAGAAGCAAGGGAAACGCATTACTGGATTCGCTTACTAAGTGATACCGGCCACTTATCAATCCATGAAAAAACAAGCCTTCTGACAAATGTTGAGGAAATACTAAAAATCATTGGTGCAATCCAAAAAACCCTGAAAGAAAAACTAAAATAATCAATTACGAATTACGAATGAATAATTACGAATTGAAGAGTTGCAGATAACCAGCCTGTTCATCTGGAATAAATTCGTAATTCGTAATTCATAATTCGTAATTAAAAAAAGGCTTTATGCTTTTTTATTCAGCACAATCCTAAAGGTGGTTCCTTTACCTGCCTCGGACCATTTGATAAAAATTTTCCCGCTGTGGTAATTTTCAATGATCCGTCTTGCAAGGGAGAGTCCCAGTCCCCAGCCCCGTTTTTTAGTAGAAAATCCTGGCTGGAAAATGGTTTTAAACTGCGACTTGGGGACCCCTTTGCCCGTATCCGTCACATCGAGAATAACAGCATCTCCTTTCTCCTTCAAAGATAGGGTAATGCTTCCGCTGTTATCCATAGCATCGATGGCATTTTTACACAGGTTTTCAATCACCCAGGAAAAAAGGGCGGCATTAACGGGTACTTCCACCCGATCGTTCTCCGAAAAATTGGTCTCAAAATTCACTTTCTCCGAAGACCGGGTTTTCAAATAACTCACTGTAGAAAATAGCACTTCTACGAGGTTGGTCTTCAGAAGTTCAGGACGAGAACCAATTTTAGAAAAACGTTCGGTGATTTTCTCTAGCCGCTGGGTATCTTTTTCAAACTCTTTTACCAGCGTAGGGTCAATATCTTTCAGTTTTAGCAATTCAATCCACGCCATCAGCGATGAAATAGGTGTTCCGAGTTGATGGGCAGTTTCTTTGGACATTCCCACCCAAACCTGATTTTGCTCAGCCCGCTGGGTGGCATGAAAAGCAAAATAAGCCACCACAATAAAAATCATGATCACAAACAGCTGAACTATGGGGTAATAGCGCAGATTACGCAAAATATTGGATTCACGATAATAAAGGTACAGGGTATTCTCATCCGAAAGCACAATGGGAATGGGATCGGAATAGTCTTTCATCTTTTCCAGTTCCTTTTGCAGAACCTGTTCCCTGCGCCCCTGGCTGTAGCTGATGTTGGCATCGGTATTAAAGGAGCCGTCTTCTTCCACGATAATAATCGGAATGGTCGTATTTTGCTGGGCAATGGCCTGCAGCAGGGTAAGGTAAGAAGTGTTCAGCCGCTCGCTTACATCTTTATCCTCCCCAAAAAGGATAGGCTCTGCAAACCTCCGGGTAGCTTCTGCCCACAATTCCACTTTCTTGCGTTCTTCGCGGGCCATTTTGTCGGTCAGCCAATTGGTATAAAGCAGCGACCCCACCCCAATCAGGATGGCAACCACCAGCAATAAAATCTTTCCTCGCCGTCGTTTCAGGTAAATATCCAAGGTATGAATCTTTAAATTCGTTGCTTTGAAAACGGAGGAAAGCCCGAATTATTATTTCCCCAAAAGCTCCAGAGCCACTGCCGTTATCCCCTGATGGTCGATCCCGCAAATTTTGTATAACTCATCCGGGGTTCCATGTTCGATGAAACGATCGGGAATTCCCATTACTTTCACCCGGGAAGAATACTCATGATCGACCATAAACTCCAGCACAGCACTGCCAAAACCTCCTTTAATCACCCCGTCTTCAACAGTAATAATGGAATCGAATTTTTCAAAAATACCCGAAAGCATCTCTTCGTCGAGCGGTTTAACGAAACGGAGATCATAATGAGCAACTGATACGCCCTTGCGAATCAGCGATTTAACGGCGCGCTGGGCATAAATTCCTACCTTGCCGATGGTCAGAATGGCAATATCCTTGCCGTCTGAAAGCTTTCTTCCTTTTCCAATCTCAATCTTTTCAAAAGGCAATTTCCATTCTGTTTTTATTCCACATCCCCGGGGATAGCGAATAGAAAAGGGTTGATTGATCTCATCGAGCTGCGAAGTGTACATAAGGTTTCGCAATTCCAGTTCATCCATTGGAGCCGAAACAATCATGTTGGGAACGGACCGCATGTAAGCAATATCAAAAACGCCATGATGGGTGGGCCCGTCTTCTCCAACGAGTCCTCCCCTGTCGAGGCAAAAAACAACATGAAGATTCTGAATAGCCACATCATGCACCACCTGGTCGTAGGCCCGCTGCATAAATGTAGAATAAATGTTGCAAAAAGGCACAAATCCCTGGGTGGCCAGCCCTGCCGAGAAGGTAACGGCATGTTGTTCGGCAATACCCACGTCAAAAGCACGGTGAGGCATCTTTTCAATCATAAGATTCATGGAACACCCCGTAGACATGGCTGGTGTAATTCCCAAAATTTTCTCATTTTTTTCGGCCAGCTCTACCAAAGTCTCTCCAAAAACGTTCTGAAACTTGGGAGATTTATCCACCGCACATCCGCAGGAAATAATTTCGCCTGTCTCTTTATCAAACAATCCGGGGGCATGAAATTTCGTCTGGTTCATTTCAGCATGCCGGAAACCTTTTCCTTTCTTGGTGACGATATGAAGTAATTTTGGACCGGGAATCTCTTTTAAATCGCTGAGGGCATCGGTAAGGTATTCCACATTATGCCCGTCGATGGGTCCAAAATACCGGAAATCGAATGCTTCAAAAAGATTGTTCTCATCCAGCAGCATATATTTGAGGGCATGTTGGTTTTTCTGCAGGAATTTTCGTGTTTTTTCCCCAAAACCGTCGAGCTTGCCAAGGCCCTCCCAAATCTCTTTTTTAACCTTATTGTAGGTTTCCGATTTTGAAATATTGAGCAGATACTGACCAATAACGCCGGTATTGGGATCAATAGCCATGTTGTTATCATTCAAAATGACCAGCAGATCAGATTTGCTGGCACCTGCATTATTGAGGGCCTCAAAGGCCATTCCTCCGGTCATGGCTCCGTCACCGATTACCGCCACAATTTTACGGTCGTTCTCATTTTTGAGCCCTGCAGCAACAGCCATACCAAGTGCTGCCGAAATGGAAGTAGACGAATGTCCTACACCAAACGTATCGTATTCGCTCTCGTCACGTTTAGGAAAACCACTAATCCCACTTAGCCTGCGGTTGGTATGAAACCTCTCCCGCCTGCCGGTTAAAATTTTATGCCCGTATGCCTGATGACCCACATCCCAAACCAGTTGATCATATGGCGTATTGTATACATAGTGCAGGGCAACGGTCAGTTCAACTACGCCCAGGCTGGCTCCCAGATGACCGGGATTAGTAGAAACTTCATCGATAATGGACTCCCTGAGTTCTTCACAAATTTCAGGGAGTTTCTCCCGGTCAATCTTCCTTAAATCGGCCGGTACATTTATCTTCTCAAGCAATCTTTCCTTCACTTTTTCCATCTCAAATGTCTATGTGCTGCAAAGATATAACAAATCGGGAACCCTCTTTTGTTCACAAGCAGATCAATTCAAATTTGCTCCCATCCCGCAAAAAAAGTAAATTTAGCCAGAAAAAATTTTAATAAAAATGAAAACCATACATAAAATCACAATTTTTGCCGGCATTTTACTCTTATCGTCGTGCGTTTCGATGAAGCAATTCAATGAAACCCGGGAAAAAGCAGAAACCCTGACCCGGAATAACGAGCAGCTCAAAAGCGAAATAATAACATTGGAAGCAGCCAACAAAGAGTTAAAAAGTACCAATGAACAATTGAGGGAAAAAAATGAAAACCTTTCTTCAAGGCTGGAAGAGGCGCTGTATGAATTAAATATCCGGAAACAAAATGCAGAAGCCTTGAAAAAACAGCAAGATCGCTTAAGCGAACAACTCGATGTATTAAAATCGGGGAGCTCCACCGAAATAGAGATGCTGCTCGAAGAACTCCAGGAAACCCGCCGGGATTTAAACCAGCGCGAAGACCGGTTGCGGGAGGCCGAACTGGAGTTGGAAGAACGAAATGAAAAACTTATCGAACTGCAGCAAATACTGGCCCAAAAAGAACAGGCCGTAAAAGAGTTGAAAAACAAAGTGGTGGAAGCGCTAACAGGATTTACCAACAATGGACTTACGGTACACGAGAAAAACGGAAAAGTCTATGTCTCCATGGAAGAAAAACTGCTTTTCCAAACCGGAAAGTGGGAGGTAGACCCTCAAGGGCGCCAGGCCATTATGGATTTAAGCCAGGTGCTGGCCGACAATACCAATATAAACATCATGGTGGAAGGACATACCGATAATGTTCCCATGCGTGGTTCCGGGGAGGTTAAAGACAACTGGGACCTGAGTGTCATGCGGGCCACTGCGGTAACCAAAATCCTGACTCAGAATGAAGCGATAGACCCTTCACGTATCATTGCCGCTGGAAGAAGCAAATATGTCCCGCTAACATCCAATGAAACACCCGAAGGACGGCAAATGAACCGCCGGACAGAAATCATTCTCACACCCAAACTGGATGAATTGTTAAAAATAATCGAAATGAATTAACCCTTCCGAAACAGAATCATCCCGGCCCGTAGATTCCTGACCGTATTCTTTTCGTATCATTGGTGTCCGACTAAACTGTAACAGATTTTTCGCTTCACTGCCAATGACTTATTTATCTTTTTATCAAGATTTTCAGAAGTCAGGGTATTGCTTGTGGCCCTTGCTTGTGACCCTTAAAAAATGTGAATGAATATGTAAATCAACAATATAACGTATCTCATTTTGTGTTGGAAATGCTCCCTGTTAAACTTTCGGAACCAATTTAAAAATCATATTGGCCACCACTTTCCCGTTGTGATAAACCGTCAGCTCCCACAGTCCAAACTTATCCTCCGCAGATTCCCAGATGCAATCCCCCAGGTAAAAGCGGTAATTGTTGGTCCGGATAAATTCCTCCCCCTCGAATGGAGGAACCAACTCCCCATTCTCATCTTTGAAAGGAGGATGATCAATTTTAAAGGTAATGGTTTCACTTTTCCCCTGTCTGATATGCAAAACATACCCGAATTCCGTACCGGGTTCAGCTTCAATTACCGTTGTAAAATTTACAATGCGGGGAATATCTTTACTTTCACGGTCCCATTTTTCATATTCACCGTAGCTGTAAATTTCGAATATGGGTCTCTTTCTTCTCATGGTTAATTATTGTCTCAAATATAAAAAATCACGCCCTCTTTTTATCTGATTAATATTACTTTTGTTTCCAAAATAAAAATGGTAGTCTTTCTCCGCAGAAATATCCCCAAAAATAGGGATTCCAGGAAAGAAGAATTCCCTCTATTTTTGTCCCTGAAAATTTTACCAATTCATTGAACGGCGGTGGAAATCCACCCCAAAAGAACTTGTTGTAATGAGATTACGTTTATTATTCTTTTTTGCGGGAACCGTGTTTCTTTTAACAACCTTCCAATCAAAAGGAGATGAGCCGGAAAAAAAGCCAAAAACCGATGCCATGCTCTTCGGTCATGTCACTTCCGGCGATGAGCACATCCCATTTGCAACCCTGCAAGTTGAGGGAACAACCATTGCCTCCTCGGCAGATGCCTCCGGCCATTTTAAAATGGCCAATTTGCCCGTTGGGGAACAAACCATTATCATCACGGCAGTAGGCTATAAACGGGTAAAAAAAGAAGTTGAAATGAAACTCCATAAAGCCACAACCCTTTTTGCTGAGCTTGAACCCGACAACATTGGCCTGGAGCAGGTCGTGGTTTCCGCTAACCGGAATGAAAAAAGCCGCAAAAAAACCCCGGTCATTGTAAATACCATCAATCCAAAACTCTTTCAGCGAACCCAAAATGTGACACTGGCCGAGGGACTCATGTTTTCCCCGGGGCTTCGTATGGAAAACAACTGCCAGAACTGCGGATTTTCACAGGTACGGATGAACGGGCTGGAGGGGCCTTATTCACAAATCCTGATCAATTCCCGTCCCATTTTCAGCGGACTGGCGGGGGTTTACGGGCTTGAACTCATCCCGGCCAACATGATTGAACGGGTTGAAGTGGTTCGCGGTGGAGGCTCCTCAATGTACGGAAGCAATGCCATTGCCGGAACCATTAACCTGATCACCAAAGACCCCATTGCCAACAAATTTTCAGCCTCGGTCGAGGAAGGGTTAAATGGAATCGGCAAGGATTATAACGCTTCCAACGATTACAACATTGCCCTGAACGGTTCGCTGGTAAGTGAAGACTTTAAAACCGGGCTCAGCCTTTTTGGGTTTCACCGGAAACGCGATCCCTTTGATGCCAATGGAGATGAATTCTCGGAATTAGCTCTTATTGAAAACGTTACCGTGGGCGGACAATTGTACCAAAGAGTCAGCAACCGGGGTAGAATCTCCCTCAATTATTTTCATATTAACGAAGCACGCAGAGGGGGAAATGACTTTCACCTCCCCCACCATGAGGCTGATATATCAGAAAGCGTAGACCACCAGATAAATTCTGCAGCCCTCAATTTTGATTTACTGATGCGCGAGCACGATAAATTTTCGGCCTTTATTTCGGGTCAAAATATTCACCGCGATTCCTATTACGGAGCCAACCAGGACCTTTCCGCTTATGGCCATACCAGCGACCTGACCTATTCTGTGGGGATTCAATACATTCGCGAGGCCGATTTTTTCCTTTTGTCACCAGCCACACTAACCGGAGGTCTCGAATCAAACGGTGGCAGCCTCACCGACGAAAAGATGGGATATTACCTTCCTGAAGAAGATACCCATTACGGAAATACCCTAATCGCAGATCAAAGAATGGCAACACAAGCAGGATTTATCCAATCGGAATGGCAAATGGATAAATTGGTATTGAGTACCGGTTTACGTTTGGACCATTACCGGATTGAAGATGAAGTGCAGTCCGATAACGGGATTTCAGGCAATGTCCTGAGTCCGCGGGTCAATATTCTTTATAATTTTACCCCTGATATTCAAATGAGGGCAGGCTTTGCCCGCGGGTTCCGTGCTCCCCAGATTTATGATGAGGACCTTCACATAGAAACCTCCGGTTCACGTCAGGTAATCCACCGGAATGCTGAATCGCTGAAACAGGAATCCTCCAACAGTTTTAACGCTTCCCTCGATTTCTCAGGGGTAAAAGGAGATTGGCAATACCAGTTTCTAATCGAAGGTTTTTACACCCAACTCATCCATCCGTTTGCCAATGAATTTGGCGAACCCAATGAAAATGGGGTGGTCGTTTACACCCGGGTAAATGCTGAAGAAGGAGCACGTGTAATGGGAATTAACCTCGAAATGAATGCTTCACTTTTCACTCAACTGCAATTCCAGTCGGGGTTTACCTTTCAAAAAAGTGAATATGAGGCACCACAGGAATTTGGAGAAACAAGTTTTTTCCGGACACCCGATACTTACGGTTACCTGAGCCTGAACTATAGCCCGGCAAAAAGGGTGAACACCTCTTTTACCGGGAACTATACCGGTCCTATGCTGGTCCCCTACTTTGGTCCCCGCCTGGAAAATCCGGAGCAGGGTCAGTTAAACCAATCAAACTCCTTTTTCGACGCCGGAATTAAACTCACCTACGATATCCCGGTTACGGAAGTGGTTAATCTTCAGTTAAGCGGTGGTATAAAAAACCTTTTCAACAGCTATCAAAGCGATTTCGATTCGGGCATAAACCGCGATCCAGCATACATCTATGGCCCGCTGACACCCCGTTCCTTCTTCTTTGGCCTGAAAATCAAAAACTAAAATATGCCTGAAAAAATAATTCTGAAAAAATACTGCTCTAAAAGGCAGTATTTTTTTATTTGCGGCAGCACAAAAGATTTGTAATTTTGCTCCGTTCTATTTTTTAAAGCTCTTATTTAAACTATCGGAAATGAGTGAATTGGAAATCCGCGATAAACAAAAAACAAAAGACCGCAGGAATAATATCATTGTCATAGCACTTTCGGTTATTCTGGTCACACTGGCTGTATTGTTTTTCCTTCAAAACAGGGAGCACCGGTCGATTCTGAATGAATTGAATGCTGAAAAAGATTCCATCCGATTGGAATTGAGCGATTTGGATATGCGTTACGATTCGTTGGAAACCGAAAACGATACCATCAATGAACAACTTTTCGTGGCTCAAACCAAAGTAAAAGATCTGCAACGCGAAATTGCTCAAACCAAAAAAATAAGCCTCGAAAAAATCAATTCTTATCAGAATCAGGTGACCACCTTAAGAGGAATCATGCGTAATTTTGTTGTCCAGATAGACTCTTTGAACCGGCGCAATGAAGAACTAATGGCTGAGAACCGTGAGGTGAAAGAGCAATTCAAACGTTCTGAAACGGAAAAGCAGCAGATAAGCCAGGAGAAAGACCGGCTGGAGAAAAACCTGGAACTGGCGGCTACACTGCAGGTTCGCAATCTGATGGCTGAAGCACTAAACCGTAGAAGCAAAGATACGAAATTTGCCCGCAGGGCCGAAAAAATCAGGATATACTTTATTTTAAGTGAAAATGTGGCAGCCAAACGCGGTCCTAAAAATGTGTATGCACGTATTATGCGCCCCGACGAGCTCCTGATGAGCAAATCGGAAGACAACCTTTTCCGCTTCGAAGATCTGGAAATTCAATATTCTGCCATGCGCGAAGTGGTTTATGAAGGGCATGACCTCCCGGTGGCTATTTTCTGGGACAATACCAATGAATCTGAATTGATGGCCGGAACATACGAAGTAGATATTTTTGCCGATGGGCGGAATATTGGAACCACTTCGTTCACCCTGCGCTAAGCAAAAAAAATTCCTGTCATACGCCTTCGGACAAATTGCTATGCATGCATAAAAATGGGTTTGGTCTTTTTAGCCAATGCCAAGAGCTCGCGGTTTTCCTGTTCACTGACCGGCCCAAAATCATTCATAAACTCCAGCGCCTTTAAAAAGAGGGTGTTTTTTCCAGGAGGAACGGCCGCAGTAATATTTTTTGACAAGGTATATTTCAGGGCCATCTTCATGATCTCTTCATCCAAAACAGGACGGTACCAAACATTCTTATATATTTTTTCTTCGCCTTCTCCCAGACGAGTCAAAGCCATCGCTTTCAGCGCGAGGATGCCCATGCCCTGTCTTTCTGCCTCGGCATAAACCTGAGGGCCAAAATCACCGCTATTCCAGCAAACAAAATTTATGGGAAAAAGAATGGAGTCAAAGTCATAATTCTTCATGGCCAGCAACGCAGCATCCACAGAATGAGCAGAAAAACCAACATGCTTGATTTTTCCCTGTTTTTTGGCTTTTTCAATAACTTCCATGGCTCCGCCCGGTGCAAAAACCTGTTCCACCTCTTCAACCGAACTCAGGGCGTGCAATTGATAGAGATCAAAATGATCGGTCTGAAGTTTTCGCAATGAATCGTCCAGGTTCTTTTGTGCCCCGGAAGCCTTCCGTTCATGCGTCTTACATGCCAGGAAACAATTTTTCCGGTAAGGTTTCAGGGCAGGACCGAGCCGTTCCTCAGCATTGCCGTAAGTGGGTGCCACATCATAATAATTCACGCCCAGTTCATACGCCTTAGCCACCAGCTCATTGGCAAAATCCTGGGGATTGTCGTTCAGCATAATTCCCCCAAAACCAATAATCGATAGTTTCTCGCCTGTCCGTCCCAAAACCCTTTTGGGAATTTCATAGCCCGGATCAAAATTGCTTCCAAAACTGCGAATAACCGGAATACTTAGGGCTAAACTGCCCAACGTACTGTTGCGGATAAATTTTCTTCTTTTCATATTTTTCTTTTTCTGTCAATATATAAAAAAAATTTGTGTTATTTGGTGATTTCGTGGCTTCTCTTGTTGCCACCAAAACACTAAAACACTAAAATGACACGAATCTTTTTTGTGTTATTTGGTGATTTGGGGATTTCGTGGCTTCTCTTGTTGCCACCAAAACA
>CAYTDH010000001.1:24975-29433 GCA_964436325.1 uncultured Tangfeifania sp. | reverse complement strand
TTGTGTTATTTGGTGATTTGGGGATTTCGTGGCTTCTCTTGTTGCCACCAAAACATGAACGTGAGGGTAAAAAGGTGCCCTCTCCCGGAGCACCTTCCTCTTGCTATTCCCGTTCAAATCAACCTTTATCTTCATATTTGAACGACACTTTAACTTTTGTGCGGTAAAATTCCACTTTCCCGTCTTTCAAATGCATATCCATTTGGGTCACTTCTGCAATTCTTAAGTCGCGAAGGTGCTCTGAAGCTCGGGTGATGGCATTTTCAGCTGCTTTTTCCCATGATTCGGTACTGCTGCCCACCAATTCAATAATTTTATAAACACTGTCTGGCATAATTGAAAAGTTTTAAAATATTTGAAATAAAAATTGTTGTTGCTATTGTTTACGATACATCCACAGTTTTGTTTTATTTAACAGCAATTTGCTTCAAAACCTTTACCTTCGCATAAAAAAATGGACTTTAAGCAATTAATAACGCATCGTCAAAGTGACCGGAAGTATCTTAATCGGCCTGTAGAGCAGGACAAAATCGAACAATTGATTGAGGCAGTTCGTCTGGCCCCTTCAGCCAGTAATTCGCAACCGTGGAAGCTGATCATGGTAGATGACCCGGAGTTAACTCAAAAAGTAGCCAAAGCCACCTTCAGCAAAGCCCTATCCTTCAATAAGTTTTCACTTCAGGCACCGGTCATTGCTGTGCTGGTCATCGAAAAAGCCAAATGGATTACCCGGCTTGGAGGAAGCATCAAAAACCAGGAATTTCCCCAATACGACATCGGAATTGCAGCCAGCCATTTTTGCCTGCAGGCGGCTGATTTGGGGCTCGGAACCTGCATGATTGGCTGGTTTAATGAGAAAAAAATTCAACACATTTTAAACATCCCGAAAAAACGGAAAATCGGCCTGGTTATTACGCTGGGCTATCCTCCTGAAGATTACAAAATCCGGAAAAAAATCCGAAAAACTGTGGAAGAAATTTGCGAATTTAATGCCTACTCTTCCAACTTAAAAACCCAAACTCCTGAGTCAGGATAATCATCCAAAAAATCGTACTGCGCCGAATAGGCAGCTATTTCATTGGTGAAAACATCAATTCCCACAATGTAAAAATTGCCTTGTTTCCCCATGTGGAAGGGGTCAAACCCCCTGCCTTTCAATTCCTGGAAGTGCTTTTCGGCATTTTCCTTTTCTTTGAAACTTCCACTCACCAGGTAATATTTCGAAGGATCCGGAGCAACATAATCGACAGAGTCAAGGGGCTCTTCAGCAATTTTTGTTGTATCGGGCAGGGGAACAACAACGGTATCCCGCAGTATACTGTCCGGAGCGGCAAGGGTATCTTCTTCAACAACAACACTGTCTACTCCTGCAGGATCCTCTTCTATTTCAACCACTGGCGGTTCCTGTTCAACCAACTCCTGCTTTCCGTCGAACATAAAGATATAGACCGCCGCTCCGATAAAAGGAATTAAAATTAACAAGAGCCACAGCCATCCGCGTTTCTTCCTTCCCCCTGAATTTTCCGCCAGATTTTCATCAGTTGCTTCCGGGGGAACTGTTGCTTCCTCCTGAAAATCCCCGGCAACTTCTTCTTCCCCAGTCTCCTCCTGCTCAATCCCCGCTTCTTCAGATTCAGCTTTACGTTCCTTGGGTTCAACATCCCCCTCTCCGGCAGATTCTTCAACAACTTCCTCCTGTTCCGGTTCTTCATCCGGTTGGGTTAATAAAGTTGCTTCCAGACCAAAGGCATCAAGCAATAAATCGTCTCCCGGGGCTGGTTCAAATTGGATATCACCCCTTGAATCATGAACAAGGGCACCTATATTTTCCAGGGCAACGGTCTCCCCTTTATCAAGGGTATAAAGAATATTCTCCCGCTCATTCTCAATTTTTTCCAGGGCTTTACGATGGGTTATTCCTTCTTTTGAAGCGATAATACCCACCAGCAAGCCATCATTATTCCGGATTTTCCGGTTAAAAACAATCTCTTTGGTGGGAGGAGTTATCTCTTCGGTTTCCTCATTAAGCTGAGCAGGCTTATAGGAGGAGATAAATGCCCCAAGCCCCGGCACGATAACGGTTTCGTGTTCCTGAAGAAGAATATGAATGTACTTTCCTAATTTCACGTTTCTGATTTTTATGTGTAAAATTAAAAAAACATCTGATGAAGTAAGAATTAAGTTTCATGAAAAATTATCCGGACACAACGAAATAGGACAAAAAATACCCGGTTTTTATTAATTTTACGCCAAAAGCTAAAATAAATGAATGAAAAAATTCTGGTAACCGGCGGCACAGGTTACATCGGCTCCCACACCGTAGTGGAATTGCAGGAATCGGGTTACGAGGTAGTTATCGTAGATGATTTCTCCAACTCGGGCATTGAAGTACTCGATAATATTGAAAAAATCACTGGAAAAAAACCGGAGTTCGAACAATTTGATATTTCGGAGCGCGACAAGACACATGATTTTTTTCAACGCACACCCGGAATCGGGGCCATTATCCATTTTGCCGCATCCAAGGCAGTAGGAGAATCTGTTGAAAAACCCCTTCATTATTACCGGAACAATCTGGTATCCTTAATGAACCTCCTGGAGAATCAAATCGCCTTTGATGTTCCAAACATTGTTTTTTCCTCGTCGTGTACGGTTTACGGACAACCCGACAAGCTTCCCGTTACAGAAACGACACCGCGAAAAGATGCCGAATCACCTTACGGAAACACCAAACGGGTGAACGAAGATATCTTAAGTGATACCCTCCGGGCACATCCCTCGCTCCGGGCAATTGCCCTCCGTTATTTCAATCCCATTGGGGCTCATCCTTCGGCCCTGATCGGAGAATTGCCGCTTGGTGTCCCCCAAAATCTGGTGCCTTTCATCACCCAAACCGCAGCAGGAATTCGCCAGGAACTGAAAGTTTTTGGCGATGACTACAACACTCCCGACGGCTCGGCTATTCGCGATTACATCAACGTGGTAGACCTGGCCAGGGCCCATGTGGTGGCCATCGAACGACTGCTGAACCATAAAAACAAAACCCCTTACGAGGTCTTCAACCTCGGAACCGGAAAAGGATTGTCGGTGCTGGAAATTGTCAGGGGGTTTGAGAAAGCAACGGGCATCTCCCTGAACTACAAAATCGTGGGCAGACGGGCAGGGGATGTAGAAAAAATATGGGCTGACACAAGCTATGCCAATCAGGAGCTGGGATGGAAAGCAGAAAAAGAACTGGAAGAAACGTTGCAGTCGGCCTGGAAATGGGAGAAAAATGTCCGGGGACTGGATAAATAAGGGGAGGTTTTACGGCTTAGGGTAAGCCAGTTATTTTTAAATCGCTATTTTTGATTCAAAATCAAAACTTGTTTCACATGAAAACCATCCTTATTACCGGAGGGGCCGGATTTATCGGATCGCATGTTGTTCGCCTTTTTGTGAACAAATATCCCGACTATAACATTGTCAACCTCGATAAATTAACTTATGCCGGCAACCTGGCAAATCTGAAAGACATCGAAAATAAATCCAATTACGAATTCATTAAAGGGGATATTGTTGACGAACAATTTCTCCTGACTCTTTTTGAAGAGCGGCAGTTCGACGGAGTCATTCACCTGGCTGCGGAATCGCATGTTGACCGTTCCATCTCCAATCCAACCGAATTTGTATACACCAATGTTATCGGTACCGTGAATCTGTTAAATGCAGCCAGAAGGATATGGAAAGAACCGGAGGAAAAACTGTTTTACCACATTTCTACCGATGAAGTTTACGGATCACTCGGTGAAGAAGGCATCTTCACCGAAGAAACACGTTACGATCCTCATAGCCCCTACTCGGCATCCAAAGCCAGTTCGGACCATTTTGTCCGTTCTTATCATGATACTTTCGGCCTTCCTGTGGTGATTTCCAATTGCTCCAACAATTACGGGGCCTTCCAGTTTCCCGAAAAACTCATCCCCCTGTTTATTCACAACATTAAAAACAACAAACCCCTGCCCGTTTACGGTAAAGGGGAAAACATCAGGGACTGGCTTTGGGTGGAAGACCATGCATCGGCCATCGACGTTATCTTCCATAAAGGAAAAAACGGAGAAACCTATAACATCGGAGGTTTTAATGAGTGGAAAAACATCGATCTGATCCGGGTAATGTGCCGAAAAATGGATGAAAAACTGGGCCGTCCTGCCGGTGAATCGGAAAAACTCATCACCTTTGTGAAAGACCGCGCCGGGCATGACCTGCGCTACGCCATAGATGCCACCAAGGCAAAAGAGGAACTGGGCTGGGAGCCCTCCCTGCAGTTCGAAGAAGGCATCAGCAAAACCATCGACTGGTATCTCGAAAATACATCATGGCTTGAAAACGTAACTTCCGGAGATTATCAAAAATACTACGAGGAGCAATACGAAAAAAGATGAAATTGGGGCTTTTGAACAAGCAACACAACACCGG
>CAYTDH010000001.1:4345-24875 GCA_964436325.1 uncultured Tangfeifania sp. | reverse complement strand
AGTTTCTCTTCAGAAATATCCGTTTCGAGATGAATGGTGGCCGTTGTTCCCGGTAACAAATCGAAATAGTTATCGGAAAAGAATCCTTCCTCTCCTCCGGTTTGGAAATAGACATTTTTGGCCAGTTTGTCGGTTTTAACTTCAATATCGAAGCCATCGCCGGCAGAAGAAACCGAATAAATGAGGTTAGGTTCGGAGACATTAAGCTCTTTAAAAGGCCTGAAATAAAAAACATTTTGAGAAATGACCTCTCCGTCTTCAATCAGTTCGGCGCTAAAAAGAAGGTTCCGGGTATCCCTCCCGTATAGAAATTCATGACGATTGTCATCGAAATAATCATCACTTGAGTTTGCCGGTACATCCACAAGGGATGCCCTTTCCCAAACCACCTGCCCATTAAAGTCCATCATTTTAAGGATAAGTTCCCCACTGATTTTTTTGGGCCGGTCGTTCACGATGCCCACTTTCAGTTTTACCCAATCGAAATAAGGACTTACCAAAACCGGTTCAAATCCTTTTTTAACGTAATATTGCAATGCCTTCCATTGCTGAAAGTAATCGGTAGAACTCCACGAAGCTACGGGCCAGCAATCGTTGAGTTGCCAGTAAAGACTACCCATAGTGTATGGCATAGCACGCCGGTGTCCTTCAATGCCCAGTTTCATCCCCTCCGCCTGAAGCACGTGATTCACATAAAGGAATGAAGGAAAATCTTTGGGCTGCTCATATTGCTGAAGCATATAATATTCGATGGTTTCATTGCCAATGGATGAACGCTGATGCGAACGCATCACTTCCGAATAGATATCATAATCTGCAGGTTCGGCATACTGCTCCACAGTGGCCATTTCAGGAAAAGACTGAAAACCGTATTCACTCATAAAGCGGGCAAGATGGGTGGCATACGTTTCAAACGGTTCCTTGCCCCACCAAACACCCCAGTAGTGCTCATCACCATTCACCAGATCAGCCGGTTCTCCCAATCCTGAAGAGGGACTGGACCCCCAGTAACTCCGGCTGGGATCAAAGGTCTCAACCACCCCGGGAAGGGTTTTATGAAAAATATCTACATACGATTGCCAGATTTTATCTGCTGTAACGGGATCATTGGCCTCTTCTTTAGCTTTCCACCCCCAGTTATACCAGGCAGACAAGATCTCGTTGTTGCCACACCACAATGCGATGCTCGGATGATTACGCAACCGTTTTACATTATCAATGGCTTCCTGACGCACATTTTCAATAAAAGCCTCATCTCCCGGATACATCGAACAGGCAAACATAAAATCCTGCCAAACCAGAATCCCGTTTTCGTCGCACAGATCATAAAATATGTCTTCTTCATAAATGCCTCCACCCCATACACGCAGCATGTTCATATTGGATTTACGCGCAGTTTCCACCATGGTTCGGTAATGGTCATCGGTAACCCTGGGCAAAAAAACATCGTTTGGAATCACATTGGCACCTTTCATAAAAACCTTTTGCCCGTTCAGCTTGAAATAAAATGAAGTCCCGGCATCATCTTTTTCGCGAATCAATTCAAGGGTACGAATGCCAATCCGGGTATCTTTTGAAATAAACCGCTCGCCTGCTTTTACCGTCCCGGTAAGGTTATAAAGATGGGGTTCGCCCAATCCGTTCGTCCACCAGAGTTGTGGATTCTCAATCTCAAAATCAACCGGGTACTGGTGAGTTCCTGCTTTCAAATGAATTCTGGCGATGGCCAGCCTTTTTTCTTCGTTCAAAAGAGTTAGGGTTACTCCCTCCCGCTCTGTTGCTTCAACCTCAAAAACAGCAGTAAAAGATGCTTTCTCTTCGGTTACCTCTTTTTGAATGATTTGTAAATCCTGTATCTGAGCTATATCCCAGGCCTTCAGGTAAACAGGGCGCCAAATTCCGCTGGTAACAAGCCGGGGGCCCCAGTCCCATCCAAAATGATAACCCGCCTTACGGGTATAGACACTGACCTTTTTTCCCTCTTCTACCTGACCGATTTCTGCCAAATCATTGTCGGAAACAGGGATAACAAAATCATGGGCATCATATTTTTTTAAACCTTCCCTGATGGGAGACCGGAGAACAATACGAATCTGATTTTCTCCTTCATACAGGAATTTCGCAACATCGGCATGCCACTCACGAAACATGTTATCGGCTTCCAAAACCTCCTCTCCGTTGACAAAAACACGGGCATACGTATCCAGCCCCTTAAAGTGAAGCTGAATCCGGTCGCGCTTCAAAAGGTCTTTCTCAACCGTAAAACGGGTCCGGTATTCCCAGTCTTCCTTGTCAATCCATTGTACATCGTGTTCGTTAAGCCGGTAAAAAGGGTCTTCAATTCTGCCGTTGGCCATTAAATCGGTATGAACAGTACCCGGAACGGAGGCCGGAAGCCATTCGGACTCACCCACCTGACGGAACATCCATCCTTGGCTTATCTCTTTTTCTTCCATCAACTCCGAACTCTTTTTGCCCCAGCTGCATCCTCCCGAAAACAGAATGAAAACCACCCCAACCCGTAAAATAACCTTTTTTGACAACATCATAAAATTAACCACCAAATTACTCTTTATAAAAGCAAATTTAACTAAATTTCAATGACACGACATCAAAAACAGGGGGTCATGTATAATTAAAATTTTAAAACGAAAGATTTCCTCAAAATGTCTTTCTCTAATCTTCCTCTTCCCTGACGGTTGAAATTTTAAACGGGGCATAAACCGGACAAAACTTAAACAGCCCGGTAGCTAAGGGAACAATCCCTATCAATCCCCACCAACTGTCAAAGATAACTCCCACAATAGCGATAACCAATCCGATAATAATCCGTATCAACCTGTCTGTTGGACCTACATTATAATTCATAATCTTTTCTTTTTGGTTTACTGTTTAAAACAATTAAGAAAAGCTAAAGTTTCCATGAATTTCTCTGCTGAACAAGAAAATCCGTTCTGAAAACAAAATCCCCTCCGGCTTAAAAGGACTGCTATCGCAAAATTCCTGGGTCCGGCAAAAAAAAACCCGAAGAGTCCACTCCGGGTTATGTAGAATGAAATATTCTATAATCTTCGCTTCTTCAAGGAGAAACCACCATTTTCTACTCTCCTCTTACAGCGGCAACACCAGGAAGGGTTTTTCCCTCGAGGTATTCGAGCAGAGCACCACCTGCTGTTGAAATGTAAGACATTCCGTCTGCGATTTCAAATTTATTGACACAGGCAACAGAATCACCACCCCCAACAAGGGAGAAAGCACCCTTTTCGGTAGCCTTCACAATCGCTTCTCCAATGGCTTTGGAGCCCTCTGCGAATTTATCGATTTCAAAAACGCCAACAGGCCCGTTCCAGAGAATGGTGGCTGAATTTTCGATTACTTCTTTGAACCGGGCAATACTTTCAGGGCCTGCATCAAGTCCCTGCCAGCCTTCGGGAATCTGATCGGCAGAAACAATTTGAGTGTTAGCATCGCCACTAAAATCATCCGCAGCCACAACATCAGTAGCCATAATCAGATTAACTCCTTTTTCTTTGGCCATTATTTCAATATTGCGGGCAGTATCCAGGTAATCGTTTTCACAAATAGAATCCCCAACTTCACCGCCACGGGCTTTCACAAAAGTATAGGTCATTCCACCTCCAAGGATCAGATTATTGACCTGCCCCAGCAGGTTTTCAATAATGGTGATTTTCGAAGACACCTTTGCACCCCCCATAATGGCAGTAAACGGCCGTTTGGGTTCTTTCACCACCTTATCCAGACTTTTCACTTCACTTTCAATAAGATAGCCAAACATTTTGTCATTAGGAAAAAACTTGGCTATCACTGCCGTTGAAGCATGAGCCCGGTGCGCAGTACCAAAAGCATCATTGACCCAACAATCGCCGTTTTCAGCAAGTTTTTTGGCAAACGCCTCATCACCGCCTTTTTCCTCATCATGAAAACGGAGGTTTTCAAGCAACATCACCTCACCCGGTTTCAACTCCGATGCCATTTTTTTTACCTCATCGCCAATGCAATCAGGTGCCATCTTCACACTGGCTCCGTCGAGCAGCTCCGAAAGGTGATCCACCAGATGACGAAGGGAAAATTTATCCTCAGGACCATTTTTCGGACGACCAAGGTGTGACATAATGAGGGGAGAACCTCCGCCTTCAATCACTTTCCGGATGGTGGGAAGTGCCTTTCTCATCCGGGTATCATCGGTAATTTCAAAATTATCATTTAAAGGCACGTTGAAATCAACGCGAATCAAGGCCTTTTTTTCCGAAAAATCGTAGTTGTGAATCGTTTGCATATTTTTTTATTTTTTGGTTACCTTAATAGTAATCAAAGATAAACAATTAATTCAGCAAGAAACAAAAGTGCAAATGGGAAATCCTCCATAATAATCAATTCTTAACACCTTTAAAAACCTTTCCTCCCCGTCAATATTTGAATACTACCCCGAAACAAATTCCTCAAGACCGGGAAGATGAACCGAAAAAAAATATTGAAGAAAAGCCGAAATTTAATATCCGGTAAAAAATTAAAACCATTATTTTTGGATGATGTTTTTCAAAGAAGTTACAGGACAGGAAGAGATAAAAAAGCGGTTGATCCGTTCAGTTAATGAAAACCGGATCAGTCATGCATTGTTGTTTGCCGGTCCCGAAGGAACAGGGAAACTGGCGCTGGCACTTGCTTTTGCTCAGTATGTTTCATGCCGCAACCGTGGGGAAACAGATTCATGCGATGAGTGTCCGTCATGCCGGAAGTACCGGAAACTGGCACACCCCGATTTGCATTTTGTTTTTCCGGTATTCACCACCAAAGAATTCAAAAAGCCTGTGAGCGATGATTTTCTCCCCCGCTGGCGGCAAATGGTCCTTAAAAGTCCTTACTTTACATTAAGCCAGTGGCTTGAATTCAACGAAAATGAAAATGCCCAGGGGCTGATTTATGAGCGGGAAAGCGATTCCATCATGCGCAAGCTCAATCTGAAATCCTTTGAGTCAGAATTCAAAGTGATGATTATCTGGCTGCCGGAGAAAATGCATCCCGCCTGTTCCAACAAATTGCTCAAGCTGATTGAAGAACCCCCCAATAAAACCCTTTTCCTGTTGATCACAGAAGATGAAGAAGCGGTTATTTCCACCATTCGTTCACGGGCACAACGCATAAAAGTGCCCTTTATCGACAACCAGTCCATGCAAAGAACACTGGAAGGTTTGAACGGAATCCCTCAGGAACAGATTCCCGATGCAGTACATCTCGCCGGCGGAAATCTCATTAAGGCCATGGAATACGTGAACCCCGATGAAGATACACTCTTCTATTTTTCAAAATTTCAGGAAATGATGCGGTTTGCCTATAAACGTGAAGTGAAAGAACTGGTGGATTGGTCAGAGGAAATGGCCAGGATTGGCCGCGACAGTCAAAAATCATTTTTTTCTTTTGCATTACGACTGATCCGGGAATATTTCATGATGAATCTGAATAAACCCAATCTGCTCTATTTAAACAAAAAAGAAAAAGCATGGGGAGAAAATTTTGCCCCATACATTAATGAACGCAACATAATCCCCTTTGCCCGTGAGTTTGAGCTGGGAATCAAGCACATCTCCATGAACGGAAATCCACGCATCATTTTCCTCGATACGGCCCTGCGGATGGTCAGGCTCATCAAAAAATAGAGGTGCAGGACAGCATAAATGTCCACTAAAAAAAATCCCTTCTTGTTTAGATGCCTTTTAAAAACAGAAGAATTCAATCGTCAATTGGCATTTATCATTATTTTTGTGCTATGGAATGCAATTTAATTCCTCTGTTTTCAGATGATTAAAATGCATTTTGCTGAATTTTGGTATATGGAAAATGTGAATACAATTGAAAGAGGTGTCTGCAATAAAAATTGGGGAAGTTGTTCCAAACTGAACACCACCGACTGGATGAAAGATATCGAAAGTGCGGAAGACTTGAATGGGACGGTGGAGGTACGGTTTAAAAATACACGTAAAGACTATTACCGCAATGTCAATCATTTAAAACTCCAGGTCGGCGATTTGGTGGCCGTGGAGGCCAGTCCCGGTCACGACATCGGTATCGTTTCCCTGACGGGAGAATTGGTTGCCCTGCAAATGAAAAAACATAAAGTTACCCGGGTTAACGGAGAACTCCGAAAAGTTTACCGGAAAGCCAAACCCCAGGATATCGATAAATGGAAGGAAGCCATCTCCCTTGAGCATGAGACCATGATTGAATCCAGGAAAATTGCCGCTGACCTGAAACTCGACATGAAAATAGGTGATGTGGAATACCAGGGCGACCGCACCAAAGCTATTTTCTATTACATTGCTGATGAACGGGTGGATTTCCGGCAATTGATCAAAATACTCGCCGAAAACTTCCATATCCGCATTGAAATGAAGCAGATTGGTGCCCGCCAGGAAGCGGGCCGTATCGGGGGAGTTGGTCCGTGTGGTCGCGAATTGTGTTGCTCCACCTGGATATGCAATTTTGTTTCCGTGACCACCAATGCTGCACGATACCAGGACATCTCTCTGAACCCCCAAAAACTTGCAGGTCAGTGTGGAAAACTGAAATGTTGCCTGAACTTTGAAGTGGATACCTATATCGATGCCCAGAAAGATTTTCCGCCAAGTAATATCCCGCTGGAAGCTGAATTTGGTACCTATGAATTTTTGAAAGCCGATATTTTTAAACGTATCTACTGGTATTCCCTGAAAGGAAACACCCCATCAACCCTGATCGCCCTTCCGGTGGAAAAAGTGAAACAGATTCAAAAAATGAACCGGACAGGCAAAAAACCCGAAAAACTTGTTTCCGAAAATCTCGAAATTGCCCAAAAATCGGAAGATACCTTTCTGAATATGGTGGGCCAGGAAGACCTTGACCGCTTTAGCCGACCGAAGAAAAACCCCCGGAAAAAGAAGAGACGCAATGTTAATCCGCATCAACAAAAACGAAAATCCAAACCAAGAAAAAGGTAAAAAACATGACCCGATATTTTTCCCGTATGTCCCAGGTCCTCATCGTTCTCTTGGTGATTCTGTCCTGCCAAAACAAGCAGGTTTTCGAAAAATACCACCCTGTAGATAAAGCCATCTGGCACAAAGATTCTGTCGTGGTCTTTAATATCCCTGTTTCCGATACCTCCCGGAATCATAACCTCCTTCTTGGCATAAGAAATGATATTCAATACCCCTTTAGTAACCTTTGGTTATTCATTGATATGAAACCTCCCGGCGGGGAAGCAATGACCGATACCTTTGAAATAGCCCTGGCAGCCCCTTCCGGAGAATGGCTGGGACAGGGTATCGGCGGAATAAAATCAAGACAAGTCATGTTCAAAAGAAATGTGGTTTTCCCCCAACCGGGAAATTACCGGGTGAGTATCCGTCATGGAATGCGAAAACAGCTTCTGAAAGGTATTCATGACATTGGTTTCAAAGTGGAAAAAGTAAACTAAAACCTCTGTACCTTTCGGACCAGAAGAACAAACAACAAACAGAACAAGGACGTGAGTAAAAATAAACTGGCCAAATTTGAAGAAATGAAGGCCTTTGAGAATGTCATTCAGGCCCCTTTTAAAACCATTAAAGACCAACATTTTCATCTGAAGGGGGAATGGTCAAACGGGTATTTCTCCCGGAATCAACCTCTTACTCTGGAATTGGGTTGTGGAAAAGGAGAGTATACCGTTGAACTGGCTGAACGTTTCCCCGGAAAAAATTTTATCGGGGTCGACATAAAAGGTGCCCGATTATGGAAAGGTGCCAAAACCGCGCAGGAAAAAAATCTGGAAAATGTGGCTTTCCTGCGCACCAACATCGAAATCATCAGCCAGTTTTTCGGCCCTGAAGAAGTGGACGAAATCTGGCTCACATTCCCCGACCCCCAAATGAAAAAAACCCGAAAACGGTTAACTTCAACCTTCTTCTTAAAAGAATACCGTTCCTTTCTCAAAAAGGAGGGCACCATTCATTTAAAAACAGACAGTCGTTTCCAGTTTTTGTACACCCTCAGGGTGGCTCAGCAAAACGATTTTGAAGTCCTGGCTCAAACCACCGACCTGTATCAATCGGACCTGTTGAATGAAACCCTGGAAATAAAAACCTTTTACGAGAAGCAATGGCTTGATCGCGGAATCAAAATAAAATACCTGGCCTTCAGGCTGAATGATTCCAGTTTCACCGAACCCCGGACTGAACCGGAAAAGGATGAATACCGGAGCTTTGGCCGGAGTGCCCGTGAATAAATTTTAAGGGTTATGCCGTAAACTGACTTCCGGTAGATGAAAACAAAAGAGTGCATTATCCAATAAACAGAAAAGATGAGTGACTTTTTTCACCGTGTTTATGAAGTGGTAAAATTAATTCCCCCGGGCAGGGTTACTTCCTACGGGGCCATTGCCCGCTATCTGGGAACAGCCGGCTCGGCCCGTATGGTGGGATGGGCCATGAATGCATCGCATCATTATCCCGACTTCATACCTGCCCACCGGGTGGTTAACCGCAATGGAATGCTTACAGGGAAACATCATTTCGACACCCCTGAAGCGATGAAAGAATTACTTGAAAATGAAGGAATACGGGTAGAAAAGGATCAAATCCTCCATTTCAACGCCTGCTTCTGGGACCCCCAAAAAGAACTAAAAAAGGCATGAAAACGGTTCTCCGGCATTTTTTCTTGAAGAATCCATTTGGGTTTCGTAGTTTTGGGGAAAATTTACAGCAACATTGGAATTCAACATTCAATCAAAAATATTTTCCGATTTCAAAACATTTGAACCGCTACTGAAAAATTGGAAAGCCAACCAGGAAAAAATTGTTTTCACCAACGGCTGTTTTGATATCATTCACCACGGACATGTCGATTCCATTCTCCGGTGTGCACAATTGGGAACCAAACTTATTGTAGGTTTAAATACCGATGATTCGGTGCGCCTGCTTAAAGGAAAAGGCAGACCCATTCTCGGAGAAACCGGTCGTGCCACTATACTGGCAGCTTTTTCCTTTGTCGATGCCGTCATCCTTTTTCAGGAGGAGACTCCTGCAAAACTGATTTCCCAAATTATCCCCCATATACTGGTGAAAGGGAAAGATTATACCATTCATGAAATTGCCGGGCATGAAACCGTTTTGGAAAGCGGAGGAGAGGTCAAAACGCTGGATTTAGTCCCCGGCATTTCCACAACCGATATCATCCAGCGCATTAAAAACCTGGATTAATGGGCTCCACAAAAACCATATATACCTGTCAGAATTGCGGTGCCAGTTCCCCCAAATGGATGGGAAAATGCCCCTCGTGCGGAGGCTGGAATACCTACATCGAAGAAATCGTTGAAAAGAAAAAAACAACTTCACGCCTTTCAGCACAAATTACCGGGAATAAACCCCTCACCCTTGAAAATATTCCTGCGGAGAAAAACCTGCGCTTCCCGGTAGGCATCAATGAATTCGACCGGGTTCTCGGAGGTGGGATTGTTCCCGGATCAGTTGTTTTGCTGGGCGGCGAACCGGGAATTGGCAAATCCACCCTTGTGTTACAAGTGGCGCTGGGAATGCTCAGCAAAAAAATATTGTACATCTCAGGAGAAGAAAGCCTTCAGCAAATCAAACTAAGGGCTGATCGTCTTCAAAACAGCCAAAACCAATGCCTGTTCCTCAGCGAAACATCACTTGAGCAGGTTCTGGCTCAAACGGAACAAACAACTCCCGAACTGCTCATTGTGGATTCCATTCAGACCATTTCAACGGAAGTCATTGAATCCTCTCCCGGATCGGTTTCGCAAGTACGCGAATGTACTTCCGCAATCCTGAAGCTGGCCAAAAAAAAGCATATTGCAGTAATTCTGATTGGCCATATCAACAAAGAAGGGAGCCTGGCAGGGCCCAAAGTGCTGGAGCACATGGTAGATACTGTTTTGCAGTTCGAAGGTGATACCAATTACATGTACCGCATTTTACGGGCCAGCAAAAACCGTTTTGGCTCAACCAATGAACTGGGTATTTTTGAAATGCGGGGCAATGGTCTGAGGGAAATTCTGAATCCTTCAGAACAGTTGATTTCGAAAGTGAGTGATCCTATCAGCGGAACCTCTGTCGCCGCCACCATCGAAGGTATCCGCCCCTTCCTTATCGAAATCCAGTCTCTGGTGAGTTCAGCAGCCTACGGAACCCCGCAGCGTTCCTCTACCGGGTTTGACCTTCGGCGGCTGAATATGCTGCTGGCTGTCCTGGAAAAACGAGCAGGATTTAAGTTGCTGGCCAAGGATGTTTTCCTGAATATTGCCGGAGGATTAAAAATTAAAGACCCCGCCACCGACCTGGCTGTTATCTGTGCCATCCTCTCCTCCAACATCGATATTGCCGTGGACCACAAAACCTGTTTTGCCGGGGAAGTAGGCCTCACAGGTGAAATCAGAGGCGTCAACCGTATTGAACAACGCATTGCCGAAGCTGCTAAGCTTGGCTTTGGGAAAATTTTTATCCCACGGGTCAACAAAGGTTTTGAAGCATCTAAGTTCGATATTCAAATTGAAAGAGCAGGACGGGTGGAAGAGGTGTTCAGATCTGTTTTTGGCTGAATATCGTTTTCTGATTATGAAAAGATTTTTTAACAATTGGATGTTTGCGCGGTAGCAAACAATTTATAATTTGCACCTGTTTTTGTATAGTCATGAAACGAGCATGTAAAATATTTACACCCAAGAAGATAATTAAGATAATGCGAGTTCCATACTATACCTTTGAAAATAAACAATTTTAATAGTATGAAACGAGTCATGTCCGCCGGCCGGGCACACAGGAGAAACATTATAAATGACGAGTTCCATCGAAATGCGTAAGCATTCTATCGAATACCGTTAAAATTAACACTAATAATGAGGTAAATACCTTTAAAAATTAACAATTATAATGAGATGAAAAAGAACCACATCATCTTGATCTTTGCCCTGATTTTCGTTATCTCCGGATGCGATGAGCCGCCCGTGGAGCGGCCTGAAAATCTGATCAGCCGGGACAAGATGATTGATATGCTAGCCGATATTCACCTGGCCGAAGCTGCTTTCAACAGCCTCAGGAGCCGCGACTCGCTCCTCGAAAACAGTACTTCAGGCGACTTTTACTATTCCATCCTCGAAAAATACGGGGTAGCCGATACCGTTTTTGAAAAATCATTTGTCTTTTATGCCAGTCAGCCGCGCGACTTTGAAAAAATGTACCGCCAGTCAATGAACCAGTTAAGCGAAATGGAACAGGAATATTCTGGCCGGAAGAAAGAGTTACTTGAGATCGAAGTAGAGGAAGAGTAACGTGAGAAAAATTTCAGCCACGTATATCTTCCCCGGAAACCAGCCTCCCCTGAAAAATGGTATTCTGGTTTGTTCCGACGATGGCCTGATTCTCGGGTTGGAAGATACAGGAGGACAGTTGAGGGAGCAAGCAGGGTTGGAACAGTATAGCGGCATTCTGGTCCCGGCGTTCATAACGGTCAACTATCTGCCGCAGACCCGTCATTCTAAAAAAGGTTATCCCCGTCCCATGGAAAATTCAACGCGATTCTGGGTGCTTGGCCTTTCTGAAGAGGAGCACCCATCAACCCCTTACACCCCGGAGTTCCCTCTCCCCGAAAACCAATTCACCATTTGCCTGGGCACCCCGTTAAGCGATCGTTTACAAAATTCTGTTCTTTCACATATGCGATTCCTGCAAAACCACATTTCGGGAATTTCATTGGAGAAATTGATACGGTGGGCAACATTTAACGGAGCCCGGGCACTGCACAAAAATAAAATGCAAGGCAGCCTGGAGCCAGGGAAAACACCCGGAATTTATCTCATTACCGGTGTAAATTTAATCAACCTGAAATTAACACCACGAAGCAGGATTAAACCACTGGTTACACATTCATCCTGAAATCTCCAGCATGCGCTGGATTGGAATCCGGGCTTTTTCAATGACCTCCTCAGGAAGGGTCACCTCAGGCTGCTCGTGTTTCATGCAGATGTACAATTTTTGCATGCTGTTCAGCTTCATGTAGGTGCAATCATTGCAACCACAGGTGGAATCAACGGAAGGAGCAGGAATAAAAATTTTGTCGGGACAGGCTTTCCTCATTTGGTGCAGGATTCCGCTTTCGGTGGCCACAATAAATTTCTTCCTCGTGCTGTTTTTAACATAATTCAACAAAGAGGTGGTCGAACCAATGTGTTTGGCCATCAAAAGGACAGGCTTCTCACATTCGGGATGGGCGATAAAGGTGGCATCGGGATGTTCGTCCAACAACTGAATAATCTTTTCAAGTGAATATTTCTCATGCACCATGCAGGCCCCATCCCATAAAACCATATTTCTTCCGGTAATACTGTTGATATAATTCCCCAGGTTTTTATCGGGAGCAAAGATCAATTTCTGGTCTTCCGGAAAACTCTCCACAATTTTTTTGGCGTTGGCCGATGTGCAAACAATGTCCGACATAGTCTTCAGGGCAGCAGTAGCATTCACATAAGTAATGACTTTATGATCGGGGTATTGTGCCTTGAAAGCCGCAAAGTCTTCGGCAGGTGCAGATTCGGCAAGTGAACAGCCGGCTTTGAGATCGGGCAGAATGACCTTTTTGGAAGGATTAATAATTTTCGCCGTTTCGGCCATGAAATGAACCCCCACAAACACGATCATTTCCGCCTCGGTTTTTGCTGCCGCCTGCGCCAATCCAAGGCTATCTCCCACATAGTCGGCGATGTCCTGAAGCTCACTTTCTACATAAAAGTGACTCAGAATAACGGCATTCTTTGCTTTTCGAAGGCGATTAATCTCGTCAACAAGTTTCAATCCCGATTTCACGGGCTCATCGATAAACCCCTTCTCCTGCAACATCCGATCGATTTCTAGCTGTTCCATCACATGCAATTTCTGAATTTCCCCTTTTTGAATCAAGGGGTAAAATTATAAATTCATTTAAAAATAACCGCTTTTTAGCTCCATTGTTTGCCGGGGTAACATAAAAAAAGCCGCACAAGGCGGCTTTTCTATGAAAAATAAGCAGTTATTTATTCCTTTTCCTCTACAAATGTAAATTCGGGGTCCGGTCCTGACTTAGTACACTGGAAAATATAGGTATACTCTCCGGCGGAACCATCATACGTTGCAAATGTCACTTCATAATTGACATCAATACCGCTTACCTGAGTTACAGCATTCGGGAATTTCTCAGGAAGCAGAACTTCGGCAATCGATTCTTTCACGGCATCCTGCCATGATGCGAAACTCGAATCGAAATTGCCATCCCGGATGTCATAATTACTGTAATAGGAACCTGCACTGTAGTAAAATTCCTGTGTTCCGTAGTCGTCGACATACTCGCTTCCCTCATTGCTTTTGACCCAGTCCACAATGATTTGATAATCGGATGAGGTCATGGTAAAGATAACCGTTGGATCAAATACCCAACCATCATTTTGAGTAAGGATAAACTGATTGGTCTGGACAACCACCGGATCGTATTTGGTCCAGTGTCCACCGGTGAAGTGGTATTCATCAGCACGTGTCTGAACACCACCGCTGTAATACTTGTAAACCACCACCATCACATCTTCATCCTGAGCGTAAGGAAATTTCTGTTCGAGCAAGGCAGGCAGGTAGCCATCAGGAGATACCGAGCTTGAGAAGTTATCGTAATTTCCGGGTTCTCCCATAGCGTCGTAATCGGCCACTTTCACATAGTAGGCACCTTCGGTTTTTTCCCAGCCCGAATCGTAGGTATAGAGTTCCTCCACCCGCACCGGACCGGCAATAATTCCTGATTTGGAAGCAGCCCCTGTTCCTTTAACGGTGACCTTGTTTACTTCCCAGGTGGCCGCATTGGAATCGGAAGAGAGATACCTGAAGGCAATGTGAATGGTTTCTCCGTCGAATGCGGAGATATCCATATCTTCAGACTCTACGAAAGTCCAGTTATCGCCATCGGGTCTATTCTCGGGCACAACTTCGGTCCAGCTGGCCGAAACAGGATCGCTCCCGTCAAAATCAGCAGAAACAAATATGGCCACCTGATCCCATTCTCCTCCGAGGTAATTGATGGCCTGATTCACACTCAGGCTGGCGCCGGTAACCCCGGTCAAATCAATTTCAGGCGAAAAAAGCCAGTCCTCATTGGGAACTGCCCCTCCTGAAAATCCAGACATCTTGGCATAACCGGTTCCGGAATATTCATCAAAATACCAGTCCTGCTCACCCAGCACATTCAGCGTAGTGAAATTTCCGAGGCTGCCGGAAAAGGTGTGTTCATAAACAATCATTTCCTCGGGCTCATCAATTTCGGGTTCAATATCGGAATACTTGTACGACACAATATAAATATCCCCATCCGCAGCATCGGTTACCGATTCATCTAAAATGGACGACAGATACTCATCCGCCGGATTTTTGGGTGTAAAATATCCTGCAGTGCCAACCACCGGATTGGCCAGGGCGTAATCATCATCTCCCAGACTGTAATAATCAGCTCCTGAGTAGGCACTCAAATCGGGATACCCCACGCTGAAATTGTAGGTGACCAGCGCAGAGGAGCCATAATCCAGTGCCGGATATTTTTCTTTCAGTAGCGAAGGAATGAAATCTGTAGCAGGCTCTTCGTCTGTAAAAAAATAATTGCTGGCCATATCACCGTCTAACAATTCATAATCATCCTCAGAAAGGGTCAGTTCCACCTTTTCCACATACGGATTTTCCTTTCTGTCCAGTTCGTTGTAGATATCTTCCATTGGATTGCATGCCCCGAGGAGCAAACCAATACTTAAAATATATGCGATTCTCTTTTTCATGGGTATTTCACTTTCAATTAAAGAAATATTTCAATTAAAATCTGATTTTTAAACCGGTAGACCAGGTGGTTCCAAAACCATAATAGACAAGTGCAGAATCCTCATCGTGTGAAGGTCCGTCAGTGGCATCGGCTACATATTCAGTATTCAGGAGATTATTGATTTTACCATAAACTGTGGCTTCCATACCGGCCACTTCAAAATTGTAATTCATGTTGAAGTCTACCAATCCCACATTGGGCATTTTCCAGGAATCGACCGCATCTTCAGGTTTGGTACGGTTTGTGGGATTAAAATCAGCAAAGTTTTTAGCCAGATAGAGGTAATCGGCTCCCAGGTTCAAGCCGGGCAAAGCTTCATAACTTACAGTAAGCGATGCTGTACTTTGAGCGGCATTCCCCACATGCACGTTGGCAATGTAGGCATTAAAAGTACCCAGTACATTCTGGTCTTCGTCATAAAGAGTAAAGGCCACATCATCCTGCCAAACCCAATCGCCCAGTGAGGCCATCCCTTTCAGGGTCAGCTTTGAAGTAGGTTTATAGGTTACCTCAGCTTCCAGTCCCTGATGCAAGGCATTGATTCCGGGGATATTTGCTGTTCCGGCCTGCCCAAAACTCCTGACCAACGCCTTATCGAGCCAGTTGGTGTAATAATAGTTCACCTTGGCTTTCACCTGACGTGAAGTAAAACCATAACCAACTTCTGCAGTAATCACTGTTTCGTTTTTCACATCTTCATTGATCTCATTGGTATAATTGAGGAAAACATTGGTGAAAACGGGTTCACGCTTAATGTAACCAGAATTGAAAAATACATTATGCTTCGATGTGATGTTGTAATTTATCCCTCCCTTAACATTCCATGGGAAGAAATTTTGCCAATCGGTGATTTGATTTTCCGGGCGGTACTGAAAATAATCGGTTCTCCGGTAACTTTTATTTGAAAGTGCAGTTGAAAGAAAACCTGAAAACTGATCGGAAACATACTCTCCCTGCAGGAACAAACCGGCCCAGAGAACCTCACCATCATTATTATAACTGAAATGATCGCCTTCTTTCAATTTCACATTCTCCGGCCTGTTGATATCACTGTTGTCCATGTAAAATTCACCTCCGAGAAGGTCAATCACTTCTTTAGAGTGAAACCCTTTGTAATAACGACCGTCGAAACCCGCTGTCCAGTCAATCCCATATTTTTCGGTAGTAAGTGTTGAAAGGAGCCCATACCAGTTATGAGAATTCACAGAAGCACTGATAAACGCCTGGGACCCTTCGAGCGAATTTTGATTGGCAGCAGCAACCGCTTCATAATCAAGGAACCCCTGAGGTGTCCGTTTGATATTGGGATCATCCAGACCGGTATTGTAATTTACCGTCAGCCAGGAAGATTGCGGACCGTCGACGCGCCGACCACCTCCACGGCCGATTGAAGCGTACAAAACATTGGTCCAAAGTGTGTTATCGTCAATATTCCAGTAATGGTTAAGCGACCCCTGGGGTTTGTGGTAATAGTTAAATCCATAAGCCCCGCCATAAACTTCCCCTTCGCGGAAACCAAAATCAGAATTGGCCCTTACACCGTCTTTATGGTTCCTGAACCATTCAATGGTGTGACGGTTTCCACGTTGGTTATGTGTTTGCGGCGATCCGAAAACGGTGAAGGATAACCTTTGCTGGTCATTAATTCTTTTGGAAACATTGGCAAAATAGCTGTAGGCATCAAAGCTGGTACCCCGGATGTAACCGTCGCCATAAGTATGTGAACCAGACAAGGTAACCGCCCAGCCATTATCCATCAACCCTGTGGAAACAGTAAAGGCCTGTTTGCGATATCCGGAATTTCCAAGGCCGGCATACACACTTCCTCCTTCCTCGGCATCGGTTGACTGGGTAATAATATTAATGGTACCACCCACGGAAGAGAGCCCAAGCTTTGAGGCTCCAAGCCCCCTTTGAACCTGAGCCGTTTGGGTTACATCCGAAAGGCCTGCCCAATTGGACCAGTAAACCCTCGAATTTTCCATGTCGTTTACAGGAATCCCATTAATCAGTACGCCTACGTTGTAGGTGTCAAACCCACGCAGGGTTATCCTTCCGTCGCCATAACCCCCGTTATCTTTGGTGGCATAGATGGAAGGAGTGGTCTTAAATATTTCAGGAAATTCCTGGGTTCCCAGTTTCTCCTGAATAACCATCGGGCTGATGGTTGACATGGAAACAGGAGTCTGACGGTCCTTGGCAAAGGAAGAGGTAACCATAATTTCCTCCAAACCTACCGTACTCGACTCCAGGGCAATCGTACCCAAATCGCGGGTTTCGTTGTTGCCCATACTTACCGGAACGGTTTCCTTGATGTAACCGATGTAGGAAAAAACAATAGTATTCTCTCCTGCCGGAATTTCCAGAACAAAGGAGCCATCCAGATTTGTTGAAGTTCCCCGGGTGGTCCCCTCAACTACAACCGTGGCTCCAATCAGGGGCTCTTCGGAATCAAGGTCGATGACCGTCCCTGTAATTGTCCCCTGCGAATGAGATGCCAGGGAAAACAAACTAAACACAGCTATTAGCACTGCGGCAAGCATTGTCCTTTTCATAAAAAATTGGATTTGAATTATTAATGAATTAAATGAATAGTATGTCATTTCTTTTTCCTGTCTCATCTTTTTTGGATGCCATCGGACCGACAAAGGAAATGTTTTTATTCATTCTTTTTATTAATTATTGGTTAATTTTATATCATCTCACTAAACCGGAAATCTTTCAGAAAATCACATCACTTTCCCTTTAAAAATGAAAATAAACAAGCAATATCTTATTTCCAGGTTTAATGACAATGGAAATAACCCAATAGTTTTCAAACTTAAAAAAAATGTTTTCAACATGTTTTGAATGCATACCTCTCCACTTCTGTTCAAAAAGAAAATTTTCCAAATTATTATAAATATCTAATTATGAATAATTTAGGAAATTTTTGAATAAAATATGGTACTTTGTCTTGCATAGTACCATATTTTTTATATATATTTGCATTACCAACAACAGGGTAATTGCTGGTAGTTTTTTAAAAAAAGTTCTATATAAATGTAACGATTCACAAAAAGCCACGTCATATAAACAAAAAACAGAAACAAACAGAAAACGAAAAAGCCATGAAAACAAATTTTAAATCCCGGAGGGGCGTAAAATCCCCCCGGGGAAACAATGTTCAGAAAGCCATTTTGCGACCCCTGGCGGTAGTAATAAGTTTTTTACTGGTGAGCTATTCCTTGAGCGCACAGGATTTTTGGAAGAAACTTTTAACCAACAGCAGTTTCAATGAAATTGCAATGGCCATGGTCAAAACTTCCGAAAATCCCGGTAATTCAGCGTCAGAACGTGAAATCAGGAATACCCTGACCTCAACCAGGGAATCTGCCTTAAAACTGGAAGCATGGATGCTCAATGCGGATCATTTCGGAGGGCTGTTTTCCCTGGAAAAGGAAGTGAATATTCCGCTGGCAGATAAGCTCCAGGACCCTACTCACGGGATTGCCGCGGAAGAAACTCTTCCGGAAGAACCCCTTGAAATGGAATCCTGGATGACATCAAACCGATGCTGGGAGATTTAAACCGGGACAAATTACCGGCAATGAAAATGGAAAAAAATAAAAGGAAGAAATGAAACGAGCCATGAAAAAAAAATTCACACTCAAAAGTTTCATTGCAATGGCAAATTCCAGGTTTTCCTTTAAAGATTAACAAAAACAGAAACATGAAACTTGAAAATACAAAAGCACAAATGAGGAAAGGGGTACTGGAATACTGCATACTCCTGGTGCTCGATGGGAAACCGCTTTATGCCAGCGATATCATTAAAGCACTCAAGGAAGCCAGGATGATTGTGGTTGAAGGGACACTTTATCCATTACTTACCCGGCTAAAAAATGCCGGTCTGTTGGCCTACCGCTGGGAAGAATCTACCCAGGGACCACCACGTAAATATTATGAACTGACCGAAACGGGACATCAGTTCCTGATTGAACTCGAAGGCTCCTGGTCTGAACTGGTTGGAGCAGTTGAAACAATTAAAATGAATAAAGCTTAGCAAAAAACAACACAAAATGAAGAAGACATTCACAATAAATATCAGCGGTACGGTTTTTCACATTGAAGAGGATGCATACGACATCCTGCAAAAATACCTGGTGAATTTGAAAAACCATTTTGGCAGCGATGAAGAGGGAAAAGAGATTCTTTCCGACATCGAAGCACGAATAGCGGAAATTTTTACCGAAAAATCGTCGGAAGAGAAGAAAGTGATTGTGGTGGATTGGGTGAACGAGGTCATTGAAACCATGGGTACACCTGAAGATTTTGTCGAAGCAGAGGGTGAAGAAGAAGAAGAATATACTCCGGGCACGAAACGAAAAAGAAGGCTCTACCGCGATCCTGACCGGCGTGTTCTGGGGGGTGTTTGCGGAGGTCTGGGTGCCTATTTCAGCATAGATCCGGTTATCTTGCGCATCATTTTCGCCGTACTCTTTTTCGTGACCACCGGTGCTGCCCTTTTGGCCTACATCATTCTCTGGATTGCCGTTCCCAAAGCCAAAACCACAGCACAACGCCTGGAAATGCGGGGACAGGAGGCCACTGTGAAAAACATCGAAAAATCCATACGGGAAGAAGTAAACGAAGTTAAAGAAAGCTACCAGAGATTCAAAAAGTCGGATGCCTATAGCAAAGGCAAAAAGTCAATGGAAGGAGCAGGTGATGTTACCTACAACGTGGTCAAACTGGTCCTGAAAATTGCGGTTATCGTCATCGGAGTTGTTTTTATCGTATCGGGAATTTTGGGCCTGCTCGGAATGATATCCTCGCTGGCAGTCGGCCATTCCCTGGTTCAGGGTTGGCCAATAATCTGGGGTCCCGAAATTCATTTCCCCGATTTCTTTAATTACTTTCTTGAACCCGGAACCGTTACTTTTGGTATGATCGCCATTGGCTTCCTGGCAGGAATCCCGCTTCTGGCCTTACTTTATATTGGCTCAAAACTGGTTTTCCGCTACAAATCAAACAACACCGCCATCGGCTTATCCATGGTCGGAGTTTGGCTCATTTCCCTCATTGCCCTGGTGACAGTATCGGCCAGCCAGGTGGGAAATTTCAAAAACCAGGCATCCACGGTCATAACACAAACCGTTCCCTGCGACACCTGCCAAACGATGACCCTTCAACTTGCAGAGGATAAATATGAGGATTATGCCGAACTCGACTGGGATTTGGACAACATTAAAGTTGTAGTCGTCAATGGGGAGAAAGTTATGCTGGGGAAACCTCAACTTGATGTGGAAAAAGCAGGAGGCGACGAATTTGCCGTGACCGTGAAAAAATTCTCCCGCGGCCGATCCCGTGAGAAGGCACGGGAATGGACCACGGATATCATCTATAATTATGAAGCCAGCGATTCAACCCTCCTTTTCGATCCCTGGTTCATCCTTAAGAAAGGAAGTAAATGGCGCAACCAGGAAGTGGAAATTACCTTGAAGGTGCCTGAAGGAAAAGCGATCCACCTGGAAGACGATATGATCGAAATCATTTACGACATTGAAAATGTTTCCAATACCTGGGATGGCGACATGGTCGGCAAAACCTGGGTTATGAAACCTGAAGGACTAACCCTGAAAGAAAGTCCCGCTAATACCGAAGAACTGTAAGTTAT
>CAYTDH010000001.1:0-4245 GCA_964436325.1 uncultured Tangfeifania sp. | reverse complement strand
ACAATTTCACAATTTTTCAATTTTTCAATTTACCCATTTATCAATTCAGAACTTTTTCCTTGTTCAGGAGTTATTATTACCAAATAGAAAAGACAATAACATGATGAACAAAAGCAGAAAAAACACCATTGCGTTACTTTGGGTACTCTTTTTTGCCCTTTCCTTTAGCGAGGGTAAAAGCCAGGATCATCCCAAACTGAAAGTTTATAACAGCCACGAAGAGATGGTGGCAGCGGCCAAAGAGGTCATCAAAGAAATTTCTGTAGCCGATTTTAAAAAGATATACAACAATAAAAAGCCGGTGGTGATAGATATCCGGACCCAAAAAGAATATGACGCCGGTTCAATTCCGGGGGCTGTACATATCCCCAGGGGTGTTTTGGAATTTAAAATTCACAAAGAAGAATCGTGGTCAGGTTCAGGATTCTCGCCTCCGGAAAAATCGGAGCCTGTTTTCCTCTTTTGCCGCACCGGAGGAAGAGGATCCCTGGCCACCAAGTCGCTCATGCAATTGGGGTACACCAATATCCATTCGATCCAGGGCGGTTGGGAAGCCTGGCAGGAAGCGCATCCGGAACTGTCCGAGTAATGGATTACCTAAATTCCGGGAGCGTTGCCGGATAGTTATTCCCCCGGGGAAGCAGCTTCCATTCTTTCAATGCTCCCGGGATGAATTTTCAATCCTTGCATCACTGAATTGAAATTACTTAAATCAACCTGGTTGTTTTTAACCATGGCTGCGGGGAAGACCACCACACGGAATATTTGATTAAGGGCTTCAGCGGCATTTAATGTGCCGAAATCAATCGACCCCTCCAAAAATAGCCTTACATCTGCAAACGTGTAGTCATAATTGTATTGCAGGATTTCATCGCCGAGAACAACAGACTGCGGCAATAACCTCCATACATCCAGGGGATCGCCATTTTGATCCTCTGCCTGTTCCCAAAGAATATAGACCAGAACCACATCGCTTTCAAAAACTTCAATTGTATTGGGAAATTCAAAAAACGCCTGATAATCGTTTTCAGAAGTAAAATCACGCTCAATTTCAAAAACCGACCCCAAAAAGGATTCTCCATCTTCTCCATCCAGGCCATCCCTTCCGGGAGGTCCCGGAATTCCTTCGCAACCAGTCAATAAAGAAAATACCAAAACCATTAAAATACCCGAGATTTTTTTCATAATGAATTGCTTTTTTCAATAAAACGAAATTTATTTACACCTAAACAATATTGATGCCATTTCTAAAAATTTGTTAATTCTTCAGAAAATTATTTTCCATCCGCAAGTTTTTGGGGGAAGGTGTGTCCAATCACCTGAACTCAAATTTTTAAATAAAAACAATTAATCATGAAAAAATCAGGAAAACGCATCATTTTAATCGTATTGGCAACCGGATTGTTCTTTTTCAATTCCTGTAACAAGGACGAGACATTGGTCCCCGAAGTTCAAAACGAAGTTTTTAAAACCACTGCACTTGATTACATTCAGTTATCGAATGCCTTTACGTTAAGCACCGAGGAGGAAATCACCACGGGCGACGAAAACTCCCTTAAGTCAGCCGAAACCTACGATTGTCTGACGGTAACGGTTCATGAAAATGAAGACGGCGCTTTCTGGCCACGAAGCTGGACGCTCGACTACGGCACCGAAAATTGTGAATGTTATCTTGGAAACACCAAAAGGGGAAAAATTCATGTAACCCTGACTGACTGGTGGCGAAACGAAGGTTCCTACAGGGAAATATCTTTTGAGGATTATTACTTTAACGACAATAAGATGGAAGGAGTGAAAACCATTTTGAATACAGGATTGAATGAGAATGGCAATCTTACATTTTCCAAAAAAGTAAATGAGGCCAAAATGAGTTACGCAGACGGGTCTGAAATGAGCTGGAATTGTGACAAAACCAGTGAACTCATTGAAGGTGGCGATTCATTTGTATTTGCCGATGATGTCTGGTCGGTTACAGGTTCAGGATCGGGGGTGAATATCGACGGAAACAACTACACCATGACCATTACATCGGCCCTCATCTACCAAAACGGATGCTTTTTCCCGGTAAGCGGAATCGTTGAAATCGCTGCCGAAGGAGAAGAATTAAAGGTGATAGACTATGGAAACGGGGAGTGCGATAACCTGGCTACCGTGACAGTCGGAGACGAATCTGAGACCATTGAGTTATAAGCTTAACCGTTTATCTTAAGAACCCTATCAGATTTGAGATGTTGGCATCTGAACCAACATTTCAAATCTGTTTTTTTTGACACCGGGCAAAATAAAAAATACCAGATTATTGTTGTATTTTTAATTTCCCAATAAATCGGGAAATAATCAAATAATAAACGAAAATGAAAATAGCACCAGAAGTAAAAATCAGTGATAACGGTTTTGTTTTTAACGCCAAAACCGGTGATTCTTTTAACCTGAATTCCACAGGACTCGAATTGATTAAAATGATAGCTGAAGGAATAGATTTTGAAGATATCCGCTCGTTCTTTCTTGATCATTACAATACTGACGAGTTAAATTTTGAAAAAGACTTTTATGAGTTTTCCACCTTATTAAAGCACCACGAATTAACAGAGCAGACCAATCCGCTACATTTTGATTAGCAGGAAATTATGGAAAAGAAAAAAATTACACTGGCCGTTACGGGATTAAACAATACAGATAATCCAGGACCCGGGGTGCCTTTCATCAGAGGGGTAAAAGAATCGACAGCATTTGATGCACGAGTCATCGGACTGGTTTATGAAAACCTGGAACCAGGCATTTACATGGAAAACTTGTGCGACCGGGTATTTCAAATCCCTTACCCCTCATCGGGCTCCGATGAACTGATCGAACGCATTGAGGTCATCGACCAACAAGAAAAACTGGATGTGCTGATTCCCAATTTTGATGCTGAACTCTTTTCGTTTATGAAAAATCAACAACGGCTGGATTCAAAAGGTATCCACACCTTTCTGCCAGGAATAAAACAATTTCAGGAGCGGGAAAAGGATAAACTTCCTGAATTTGGAAAAAAATACGGGATAAAAGTCCCCGACGGCATGAAACTGGGGACTCCCCGTCAGATTGAGGAAATCGAAGAAAAGTTTGATTATCCGGTAATGGTGAAGGGGCAATTTTACGATGCGTATAAAGCCTATAACAAGGAACAGGTAAGGCAGGCTTTTCAAAAAATTTCGGAAAAATGGGGGTTGCCTGTCATTGTTCAGGAATTTGTAAAAGGTACTGAGGTTAATGTTGTTGCATTGGGCGATGGAAAAGGAAATACCATTGCTGCCGTCCCCATGCGCAAACAATACATTACCGATAAAGGAAAGGCCTGGGGAGGAATTACCCTGGCCGATGAAAAGATGATGGAACTCACACGGATGATCATCCGGAAAACCCGCTGGAAAGGAGGCATGGAACTCGAATTGATCAAAACCAACCTGGGAGACTATTTTCTGGTGGAAATCAATCCGCGGATTCCTGCCTGGGTGTATCTGGCGGTTGGAGCAGGTCAAAATATTCCTGAGGCCCTTTTGAAACTGGCACTTGGGGAAAATGTTCAACCCATGGAATCCTACAAAATCGGAAAAATGTTTGTCCGCTACTCCTATGATATGATTGTGGACCTTGAAAAATTTGCAGCTATCTCTATAAATAAAGAAATTTAACAACTATGGAAAAATTGAAATACGAAAAACCGGTAATCAGTAAAATTACGGCAGGTATGCCAAGTAAATTCGGGTTGCCGGCCAAAACAAAAATCATCGGCAAAATCGAAGGCATTCCCGTTTCATCGCTGATGGAGAAATACGGTTCCCCCCTGTTTGTCTTTTCCGAAAAAACGATCAGGAATACATATTCAGAAGCCCGGACTGCTTTTGAAACACGTTATCCCAAAGTACAATTTGCCTGGTCTTACAAAACCAATTACCTCGATGCCATTTGCCAAATCTTTCATGACGAAGGAGCATGGGCAGAGGTGGTTTCCGGTTTTGAATTTGAAAAAGCCCTGGCCCTGGGAATAAGCGGAAGCTTAATCCTTTTTAACGGCCCCGAAAAATCGAAAGAAGATTTAATCCTGGCCTTGAATCACAATGCCTGTATTCACATCGATCATTTTGACGAATTGTACCTTTTAATTGAGGTGGCCCGCGATTTGGGGAAAAAAGCCCGCGTGGCCATCCGTGTTAACATGGATACAGGTATTTATCCTATGTGGGACCGTTTTGGGTTTAACTA